>WGMV01000011.1 GCA_016124905.1 bacterium | reverse complement strand
CCCATCCTATGCCGGGCAGATCATCACCTTCACCTTTCCCCATATCGGCAATGTCGGCACCAATGGCGAGGATATCGAGGCGAAGGAGCCGCTGGCTTCCGGCCTGATCCTGCGCGATCCCATCACGCCGCCGGACAATTACCGCGCGGTGGATGATTTCAATCAGTGGCTGGTGACGAACGGGCTGACCGGTATTTCCCGCATCGATACCCGCAGGCTGACGCGGCGCATCCGCCTGAAGGGCGCGCCCAACGGGGTGATTGCCTTCCGCAAGGGCGGGTTTGATGATGCCACCATCGAGAAACTGAAGGACAAGGCAAAGAAGCACCCTAGCCTGAACGGCATGGAGCTGGCCAAGGATGCCTCCACCACCGCACCGCTGGACTGGACGGAAACACGCTGGGCATGGAACCATGGCTATCGCAGGCAGGAAAAGCCGAAATATCACATCGTGGCCATCGATTACGGTGCGAAGATGAATATTCTTCGCCATTTCGCCGAGCGTGCCTGCAAGGTGACCGTGGTGCCCGCCGATTATCCCGCGGAAAAGATTCTGGCCTTGAAGCCGGACGGAGTGTTTCTTTCCAACGGCCCGGGCGACCCGGCGGCGACGGGTGAATATGCGCTGCCGATTATTAAAAAGCTGCTGGAAAGCGGCATTCCCATATTCGGCATCTGCCTGGGCCATCAGCTGCTTGGTCTGGCGCTTGGCGGCAAGACGGAGAAGATGAAGCAGGGGCACCGCGGCGCGAACCATCCGATTCAGCAGCTGGATAGCGGCCGCGTGGAAATCACGGCGCAGAATCACGGTTTTGTGGTGAACCCCGACAGCTTGCCCAAAGGCGTGAAGGTGACGCACAAATCCCTGTTCGACGGCACATGCGCCGGGCTGGAAGTGACCGGCAAGCCGGTGTTTGCCGTGCAATATCACCCGGAGGCATCGCCGGGGCCGCATGATAGCGGCTATCTGTTCGACAAGTTCGTGCAGATGGTTTCAGCACATACAAAAACAGGGAAAAAGAACCATGAATAAAGACGAGTTGCTCGCATGTATCCGGGATTCCGAGAATGCATTCGTTCACCGTTATGAAACGGTGATGCGTGAAAAACTCGGGCAAGCCGCCAATGCCAATGAGGCATTGCGATGGATGTATTACCTGGCCAGCATGGAATCGCATACGATGCTGATGGCGGCTGAAAAGCTTGAGCAACTTGGCAATGCCCGCTCCGATGAAACGCTGCGCAAACTGATGCTGGATAACAGTGCCGCCATTGACGAGAGCGTGGAGAACGCCATTGAGAAGCGCGCGGCGGATGGCATGCTGTACCTGCATAATCCCGCCCGTGCCGCACTGGAAGTGCTTGGTGCGTTTGAATACGGCATTATTTTCGACGAAGCCAAACGCTCCGCCACACAGATTCAACAACAGATAAGAGCAGCGTAACACCATGCCCAAACGCACCGACATCAAGAGCATCCTCATCATCGGCGCGGGGCCGATCGTCATCGGGCAGGCGTGCGAGTTCGATTATTCCGGCACGCAGGCATGCAAGGCGCTGCGGCAGGAAGGCTACCGGGTGATATTGGTGAATTCCAACCCGGCGACGATCATGACCGACCCGGAAGTGGCGGATGCGACCTATATCGAGCCCATCCTGCCGGAGTTTGTGGAAAAGATCATCCTGCGCGAGAAGCCGGACGCACTGCTGCCGACCATGGGCGGGCAGACGGCGTTAAACTGCGCTAAAGCGCTAGCGGAAAGCGGCTTTTTGAAGAAGCATAATGTCGAGCTGATCGGCGCTTCACTGGATGCCATCAACAAGGCCGAGGACCGCGAGCTGTTCAACGAGGCCATGAAGACCATCGGGCTGGAATGCCCGAAAAACGCCATCGTCCGCAGCATGCAGGAAGGCTGGGACGTGCTGGAACAGGTGGGGCTGCCCGCCATCATCCGCCCGAGCTTCACCATGGGCGGCGCGGGCGGCGGCATTGCCTATAACCGCGATGAGTATGAGCAGATCATCCGCAGCGGGCTGGAAGCATCGCCTATCGGCCAGGTGCTGGTGGATGAATCGGTGCTGGGCTGGAAAGAATACGAGATGGAGGGGGTGCGCGACAAAAACGACAACGCCATCATCATCTGCTCGATTGAGAATGTGGACCCGATGGGTGTGCATACGGGCGACAGCATCACGGTTGCGCCGGCGCTGACGCTGACGGATAAGGAATACCAGATCATGCGCGATGCCTCGATTGCAGTCCTGCGCGAGATCGGTGTGGAAACAGGCGGTTCCAACGTGCAGTTCGCCGTCAACCCGGCGGATGGGCGCATGGTGGTGATTGAGATGAACCCGCGCGTGTCGCGTTCCTCGGCGCTGGCATCCAAGGCCACGGGTTTCCCGATCGCCAAGGTGGCGGCGATGCTGGCGGTGGGTTATACGCTGGATGAGATCACCAACGACATCACGGGCGTGACGCCGGCATCCTTCGAGCCGACGATTGATTATGTGGTGACGAAGATTCCACGGTTCACCTTTGAGAAATTCCCCGGGTCGGACGATACGCTGACGAGCGCGATGAAATCCGTCGGTGAGGCGATGGCCATGGGCCGCAACTTCCAGGAAAGTGTGCAGAAGGCACTGCGTTCGCTGGAGACGGGCTTGACCGGCTTTAACGAGATTGAGGTGCCGGGTGCGCGCAATGAGCATGGCGAGGTGCAGCTGGATGCCTACCGCGCGGCGCTTTCGCGCCCGACGCCGAACAGGCTGCGCATTGCCGCACAGGCCCTGCGCGATGGCATGAGCGTGACGGAGCTTTGCCGCATCACGCATTATTCCCCATGGTTCATGCACCAGATTGAGGGCATCATCAAACAGGAAGCCCTGTTACGCACGCACGGGCTGCCAAAGGATGCGCTGGAGCTGCTGCGCTTGAAGCAGATGGGCTTTTCTGACGCGCGCCTGGCGCAGCTGACCGGCAGCACGGCGGAGACGGTGATGCACCGCCGCCATGATCTTGGTGTGCGCCCGGTTTATAAGCGCGTGGATACCTGCGCGGCGGAATTCGAGGCGCGGACGCCATATATGTATTCCAGCTACGAAGGTCTGGCGGGTGAGGCCGAGTGTGAATCACGCCCAAGCGACCGCAAGAAGGTAGTAATCCTTGGCGGCGGGCCGAACCGTATCGGCCAGGGTATTGAATTCGACTATGCCTGCGTGCATGCGGCCTATGCCATGAAGAAGGCCGGCTATGAATCCATCATGGTCAATTGCAACCCGGAGACGGTCTCGACCGATTACGACACGTCCGACCGGTTGTATTTTGAGCCGCTGACGGCGGAAGATGTAATCGAGCTGATCCGCAAGGAGCAGGAAAGCGGTGAGGTGGTCGGCGTGATTGTGCAGTTCGGTGGGCAGACGCCGCTGAAGCTGGCGCATCATCTGGAGCGTGCGGGCATTCCCATCGTCGGCACCAGCCCGGACATGATCGATCTGGCGGAGGACCGCGAGCGCTTCCAGCAGCTGCTGCAGAAGCTGAAACTCAAGCAGCCGGAAAACGGCATTGCCCGCGACGCGGAAGAGGTGATTTCCAAGGCGGATGCCATTGGATACCCGGTGGTGGTGCGCCCGTCCTACGTGCTGGGCGGCCGCGCGATGGCCATCATTTATTCCACCGAGCAGCTGAAATCCTACCTGGTGGAGCTGAAAAACCTGTTTGGTGACGGGCCGATATTGCTCGATAGTTTCCTTAACAACGCCATTGAGCTGGATGTGGATGTGCTGGCCGACGGTAAGGACGTGTTTGTGGCCGGTGTGATGGAGCATATCGAGGAAGCGGGCGTGCATTCGGGGGATTCCTCCTGCAGCCTGCCGCCTTATTCGCTGCCCGCCAGACTGGTGGATGAGGTGAAGAAGCAGTCCGAGGCGCTGGCCCGCGCGTTGAACGTGGTGGGGCTGATGAATGTGCAGTTCGCCATCAAGGATGAGGAGATCTACATCCTGGAAGTGAACCCGCGTGCCAGCCGCACGGTGCCGTTTGTGGCCAAGGCAACCGGCGTGCCTGTGGCAGCAATTGCCGCGCGCCTGATGGTGGGCGAGCCGCTGGCCGGCTTTGCGCTGAAAGAGAAGAAGCTTGACCATGTGGCGGTGAAGGAGGCGGTGTTCCCCTTCGCACGGTTTGCCAATGCGGATACGATCCTCGGGCCGGAGATGAAATCCACCGGAGAGAGCATGGGGATCGACCGCGATTTCGGCCGGGCGTTCGCCAAGGCGCATCTGGCCGCAGGCGGCGGGCTGCCGCAGGAAGGTACGGTGTTCCTTTCCGTGAAGGATGGCGATAAACCTGCGGCGGTGCAGATGGCCAAGGAATTGCTTTCACTCGGATTCAATCTGATTGCCACCCAGGGCACGGCGGATTTTCTGCAGTCCAAAAATATCGAGGTGAGCCCCGTCAACAAGGTGATGCAGGGCCGCCCGCATATCGTGGATTACCTGAAGGACGGCAAGGTGCAGCTGGTGATCAACACCACCGAAGGCCCTCAGTCGGTGGCGGACAGCTATTCCATCCGCCGTACTGCCTTGATGGAGCGCATCCCCTACAGCACCACGGTGCCGGGCGGGAAGGCGATCATCGCCGCCGTTCGCGCGATCCAGGAAGATAAGAGCCTGGGGGTGGAATCCATCCAGGGGTATTTCACCAAGCAGAAGGCCAGCAAGGCGGCCTAGCTTACAGGAGCGGCGTATGGTCAAGGCCATCTGGAACGGTGCGGTGATTGCGGAAAGCGATGCCTGCGTGGAAGTGGAGGGAAACCAGTATTTTCCGCCGGAATCGGTGAAGCGCGACTATCTCCAGTTGAGCGAGACGCATACGGTGTGCGGCTGGAAGGGCACGGCCAGCTATTATACGCTGGTGGTGGATGGAAAGACCAATGCGGACGCCGCGTGGTATTATCCCGAGACCAAGGAAGCCGCCAATAAGGTGCGTGGTTATGTTGCCTTCTGGAAGGGCGTGGAGATTCAGAAGTAGCCTCAGTCTACTGCGCTAATCCCGTCATTCGACCTAGTTGCTTGATAACACTCAAGATGCACCCATCCGCTTCAATGCTGCGATTGGCATCATGTATTACCGTGTTTATCAAGCTGGCATCTAGCTTTGAAATTGAAGATGTCAGTTCATCCTTTTCCGCAGCAGTAAACAAATCCTCATACCGTTCGATAAGGAAATTTTTCCTATTTATGATGGTTGTGGCCAATTCGGCTTTTTCCCGGGCATTTCCGGGGCCATATGCCTGTGTGGCCCGAAGAATAATCTCATCGGGAATGGCAGCAATTGCTTTGATGCCGGTTTTGATGTGCTCATCGGTTACGTATTTGAACCAGCGTGATGCCACCCAGTTGACGTTGGGGTTACGGAAATTATCCGGCTCAGTTGAATCATTGCCGAAATAAGGGCCTTTCGGGTCGCCGAAGCCACGGAACAGCAGTGCGCCGCCAGTGTCCATCCGGTAGGCTTTGCCATCCATATCGGCAATATTATCCGCTTCGGGGCCGTCTGAACTGTAACCTCCGATGACGTCCCAGTTGGCTAGCCAGCAATCCACGATAAAGCCGTTCAGGAATTCATCGGCGTGGCCTGATACCACCGAATCCATGTTGAGTTTCCGGATATTGTCGCCCAAATATTCCGCTGCTAATGCCGGGGCATGGCTATCCGGCAGGTTCGTTGCTTCCATTTTAGGCGTGAGAACACCGGCCAGTTCATACAATACCTGCGCGAGATGGGCATTCTGGGTATGCGCCGCGCTACGCATTTCCTTCACCAGATGAAATTTGCCGGTTTCCACATCCCTGCATAATTCCAGGCGCATGTGTTTGGCTGCGTCACGGTTATAGCGGGTACCAAGCGAGCGGATGGATTCAAGTTGCATATCAAGCTCCCTTTTCCTAACGGAGCTTAACATGTTAATGTTACGATTTATTTGTCGGCAATCTGCCTCAACAACGTGATGAGCCGCTGGCCGACCATATCCATGGCGTAGCTGCGTTCCACCGTGTGGCGGGCGTGCATGCCGATTTTTACAGCCATTTCGGGGGCCTGCAGCAGATCATTGAGGGCCGTCATCAGGGCGCGGGCATCGTCGGGGCCGACGACGAGGCCGTCCTTGCCGTGATGGAGTATCTCACGCGGGCCTTCGCTGCTGGTGGAAACCACCGGCAGTCCATAGCTCATGGCTTCCAGCAGCACGATGCCGAAGGGCTCATGCAGCGAGGGCAGGCAGAAAATGTCGATGCTCTGAAAGAAATCCTCTTTATTCTCCACCCAGCCGAGCCAGGTGATGTGCTTGTCGAGTTTCAACGCGGCGGCCTGGGCTTTCAGCTTTTCCAGCTCTGGCCCTTCGCCCCCGATATGGGCATGAAAGGGCGTGCCCTGGGTCACAAGCATGGACAGCGCTTCCAGAAAGCGATGGAAGCCCTTTTTGGTGACCATGCGGCCCATGGTGCCGATGACGGGTGGTTTGTTCCAGGGGCGGCTGCTGAGCGAATCCAGCTCCGGCAGGCGCACCATGTTGGGGGCGTGGTGGAGGCGGTCGGCTTTCACGCCCTTCTGGCCGAGCAGTTTTTTGAGATCGCGCGTGATGGCGATGGCGCCGTCCAGCCGGTTGAAGCGCTTGATGCGGTAATTATGCGCCACGCCGACCACGGGGCAGGGCATGGATGCCAGCAGGCGGACCGGCAGGCTGGTGGTCAGCGCGATGGCGCGGTTGCCGTGGCCGACGATAACATCGGGCCTGATCTGCTGAAGCAATTGCTTGAGGCGACGGGCGGCGCCGATATCCCACGGGCCATGCTGGCGGAGGGTGTGCACGTTCACGCCCAGTTCGCGCAGGTGCTGCAGATGCGGGCATTCGGGATCGGCAATCGCATGCACCTGGGCGCCCTGGCGCAACTCGGCTTCGGCATGGTCGACAAATGCCTGTTCCAGCCCGCCTTTGCCTTTGGCGAACATGAGGTTGGCGATAGTAAAGGGCATGGTCTTCTCCCCAGCGTGTGGGGAGAGTTTAGTTAGTGAATGAGGAACTGTCCATTCGCATAGACGAAATCACTCGGTGACAGATGATCGCAGCGCGTAACGCGGATGGAATGGAGTTTGCCGTCGATGGAATGTTCCCAGAAATTGAGGAAGCGTTTCAGTTCCGGAAAATCCGGGGCGATATCGAGATGCTGCCAGAGGAACCATTGCAGCAGGGAGGGGTGATCGGGCAGGTGATAGAAGATCTGGGCGGTGGTCAGGCGGTAATCCTGAAGCATTTTTTCCAGGTCACTCGTTACCAGATGCATGGTGTGAATCCGCTTGTTTTCCTTGATTTCAGCCTAGCATAGCCGGGTTAATCCATTCTTAAATTTTGCCCGCCATACAGACAGGTTTATGTGGAAAGCTCTCTTGATTGCGACACTGGCGCTGGTGGCTTTTCCTGCCACGGCCAAGCCGCGCGTGGTTTCCTTGAGCCTTTGCGCGGACCCCTGGGTGATGGTGATGGCCGACGGGCCGCAAAAGACGGGTTTCTCCAGGCTTTCCACGGATGCGCGTTACTCACCGGCCTGGCGGTTGTTCCGGGAATATTCCACCGTGCCCGCGGAAATGGAGCCGCTGCTTGCGCTCAAGCCCGACCTGGTGGTGCTGGACAGTTTCGGCCAGTCCGCGCTGGCCGATATGTTGAAGAAAGCTGGAATCGCCACCTACACCATGCCCGTTGTGGAGCATCTGGCCGACGTGCCGGATATGGTGATGGCGCTTGGGCATGTGCTGGAGCAGGATGAAAAAGCCGTGTTTTTTGCCTCCCTCTGGCAGGAGCGCTGGGTGAAGGAGGATAAATGGGGAAATAATGCCCGGCCCGTTCCCGCCTGGTATGTTCAGCCGGGTTATGCCGCCATGCCGAACTGGGTGGGTGAGGCGTTAACGCGCGAAGGGTATGACGCGCAACCCGCTTCCATGGATGTGGAGAGATTTCTGACACAGCCGAAGCCGCTGCTGGTGGTTGGCTATGAGGGGGCGTCCCTGGCACAGGAGTGGGGGCGTCATCCGGCGGTGGCGAATGCGGGAATTGCCATGCGTGGCATCAAAGGGAATGCGGTGCTGTGTCCGCATCCCGACATGATCGATGAGCGGGGGTGGAAGCCATGGGCCGATTGAGTGTGCTACTGGGCGTGGTTGCCGTGCTGGGGCTGGCCGCGGGGCATGGTGGCTGGCACTGGGATTACCTGACCCATGCGGGGGAATGTTTCGCGCCCAGGGAAATCCCCGCGGTCATTCTGTGCGAATTGCGGTTGCCGCGCGTGGTGCTGGCCATGGTTATCGGGGCCGGGCTGGCATTGGCGGGGGCCGCCATGCAGGGGTATGCGCGCACGCCGCTGGCGGAGCCGGGCGTGGCAGGCGTCAGCGCCGGGGCGGCGCTGGGCGGCGTGGCGGGGTTCTATTATCTTTCCGGCTTTATGTGGGCGGTGCCGCTGCTGGCGATTGCGGGGGCGCTGCTGGCGGTGCTGCTGGTGCTGGCCGTGGCGGGGCGCATGCGTGGCGCGGAATATTTCCTGCTGGCGGGCATCGGCATATCCAGCCTGTGCGGCGCCGGGGTGGCGTTGCTGCTCAGCCTTGCGCCGAACCCGTTTGCGCTGGCCGATATCACCTACTGGCTGATGGGCGGCCTTGCCAACCGCAGCTGGCAGCATGTGTGGCTTGCCGTACCCGGACTGACAGTGGGGATGGCGGTGTTGTTCGGTTGCCGCCATGCGCTGGCGGCGCTGTCGCTTGGTGAGGATGTGGCCGCGAGCCTGGGGGTGAGCGAAGCGCGTATGCGCTGGCGGCTTGCGCTCGGCACGGCGCTGGTGGTGGGAAGCGCGGTGGCAGTGAGCGGCATGATCGGTTTTGTGGGGCTGGTGGTGCCGGCGATGGTGCGCCAATGGTATGGGGAACATCCGGCGCGGGTGATGCTGCCCTCCGCGCTTACGGGGGCGGTGCTGCTGGGGCTGGCGGATATGGCGGTGCGTGTGTGGCCACTGGAAAGCGGTGAGATGCGTTTGGGCGTGGTGACGGCATTGCTCGGCGCTCCGGTATTTTTGTGGCTGTTGTTGCGGAGGCGGGCATGAAGATGAAGCTGACGGGCGTGACGGTGCGTCATGGCGCGTTTGCACTGGGGCCGGTATCGGCGGAAGTGCCTGCGGGCATCATTGGGCTGATGGGGCCGAACGGGGCGGGCAAAAGTACCTTGCTGAAAGCCATGGCGGGCGCCTTACCCATGCAGGGTGAGGTGCAGGCCGATGGGCGCGATTGGGCGCGCATGGAGGCGCGCAAACGGGCGGGGCTGGTCGGGTATCTGCCGCAGCATCCGCAGCTGTCATGGGATATGAAGGTTGAGGACGTGGTGGCGCTTGGGCTGTTGCCGATGCACGGCATCGCGCCTGCCGAGAGGCGCCGCTTTGTGCTGGAGGCATTGGCCCTGTGCCAGGCGGAAAGCTGGGCCGGGCTGCGTTACGGCCAGCTTTCCGGCGGGCAGAAACAGCGGGTGATGCTGGCGCGCGCGCTGGTGGGCAAGCCCGCGCTTTTGCTGCTGGACGAACCCTGCGCAAGCCTGGACCCCGCGCAGCAGCTGGAGTTGATGGCGCTTTTTCAGCGGTTGTTTAAGGAAGGCTTAACCCTGTGGGTGGTATGTCATGATCTGGCCTTTGCCAGCCGGTTTTGCCACCATATTTTGCTGTTTGAGGGTGGAAGGCTGGTGGCGGAAGGCCTGCCTAAACAAGTGCTTGATAAGGCTAATCTCAAGCGTTGTTTCGGTATCGAGGCAAAAACAGTTGGAAATGCTTCCGAAAGCTGTATCCTGCCTTGGAAAACCGCCGGTTAAACCCTATTGCGCAGGTGTTTACATAAGTATGGTAGGCAAGCACCTAAAAAAACGCCTGAAACCACTATATCTGGTGGCTATGCTCAGTTGTGTTTCGCCTGCCGCGTTTGCTGCTTCTACCGCGCCCCATGATTTTTCCGAACAAACGGCGCAATGCGGCGCATTGTTTTCACGCTATGAACGGCTGAACGCCATTCCGCACCATCTGCTGCGGGCGGTGGCCATGACGGAATCCGGCCGGTCCAGCCCCGATGACGGGCGCGTGCATCCCTGGCCGTGGGCGGTGAACGCCAATGGCAAAGGCTATTATTTCGATAATAAGGAGCAAGCGGTGGCGGCCGTGCGGTCCTGGATGAAGCAGGGCGTACGCAGCGTGGATGTGGGCTGCATGCAGGTGAGCCTGCTCTATCACGGCCAGGCGTTTGACAGTATCGACCGGGCGTTCGACCCCGAGGCGAACGTGGCCTATGCGGCGCAGTTTCTGCGCAGCCATTACGACCGTACGCAAAGCTGGCGCAAGGCGGTGGCGGCCTATCATTCGCAAACGCCGGAGCTGGGGCAGGATTATGCCTATAAGGTGGTGCGTCACTGGTATGGGCTGGTGGCCAACCGTAATGATGACCGTGCATTGCTTGCCGGTGTTTCTCCGCGTGAGGCGCGGGACGACTGGGCCTATCGCAATGGCGCGGCGGCCGTGCAGGTGGCCAACGCGGCAACCAGGCCGGTGGTGCTGCCGAATGACAAGCCGATAGAGGTGAGCGCGGCGAATGCGGAAAATCGCGTGTTTCAGGATTCCGGCCAGGATCTAGTGAAGGCGGTGCTGGCGGAAAAACGCGGCGCATTTGGTGGCAATGGGGCCGCCACCCTGCAGATGGTGAACGGCAAACTGGTGAATATCGACCATAAGCAGCCGGTGCAGGTGCCGGGCCAGCCCATGGCTACGCCGGCGCAACAGGTGGCGCTGGCGCAGCAAATGCCTGTGCCGACGGCCGGTCAGCCCGCGCAGCCAGACGACCAGCCGCCCGCTGTGGCCGATGCGCCGCATATGGACGGTGTGTGGCAGATTAAAAAGCCGATCCCCGCCGGGGCGGTGCCGCTGCAGGTGATGCAGCCGCAGCAGCCCTATGCCTATGCGGTGCCGATGCAGCCGACCTATCCCGTGGCACCGCGACCCGAGGATATTTACCTCGGCATGCGTGCCATGCCGCAGGTGATGCCGCAGCAGGCGATGCAGCAGCCGCAGGCTGCGCCGCCACAGCAGGCCTATACGATGCCCGTGCCGCAAGCCGCTCCGGCTGAGGCGCAGATGATGCCCGCGGTGGCGCAGTTTGCTCCTGCAGGGGCAGCCCCGGTAAAGCGGCAGGGCTCGCTAGCGTTGAGCCCAAACACCAACATGGTGTTTCGTTATTGATGCTCCCGTTTTACCTGTAGTATAAGCAGGCCGGTAACAGGGAGTTCCGCATGACCACCTATTTCGAAAGTTTCGATGTCGACAGCCCAAGCGTTGCCTGCGATGGCGGCAAAGGGCCGCTCGGGCATCCGATGGTGTATCTGGATGTGGCCAAGCATGGCGAGGTGACGTGCCCTTATTGCAGTCGGCATTATATTCTCAGCGGAAAGCCGCTGATCAAAAAACCGGAATAGTTTTTGGCCTAAAGGTGCCTGAAAAACCGTATTTTTCGCGGAAATTCTTAATTTTCTGCGTGATTCCTTAGGAAATATTAACCTATCGCGTGCTACTATTAACTGTGGGCATCCGGCTGTTTGCCGGGATTTCAGTGATGGTGGCGGCAATGCGTGAAAAGGGTTTTTTAGGAAGTTCATTCATTCTTTTGTTAAGTTTATGCGCGTGTGAAGGGGTTCAATCCTATGCCCCGCCAGTTACCAAGGATAATGATAAAGGCCTGACCTGCTCGCAGCTTGAAATGGAAATCAACGAAGCGGAAACCTATCGCCATCAGGCGGTGGAAAACCGGAGCTTCTCGCTTACCAATCTTGTCAGCCCGTTCCGCTATCCCTCCACGGCCATGAATGCGGACAAGGCGATTACTGCGACCGAGCAGCGCTCGGCCTATCTGAAACAAATTTACGGCATCCGCCGTTGCGGCAGCCCGGAAACCAAGCTGCAGGAAGCACGTATGGCGCAGCCGCCCTATGTGCAGCCCCAACAGGCTTACATGCAGCCGCAGCAGGCACATATGCCGCCGCAGGCGGTGATGCGCGGCTATGCGCCCGCGCCTTATAACCAGGCGCCGTATCAAGCGAATACCTTTAACGGCCAGAATGCGATGCAGATGGCGGCACCCTCCAGCGCCCCTCCTGCCAACTGGCCGGCACCGCCACCGCCGATAGGGGCCTATCCACCCGCCGGGGTGCCGGTGCAACCTGCTTCTCCTCCGCCGATGGCGCAGGCCCCTGTGGCGCCCCCGCCGGTTGAACAGGCGGCCGCCTTGCCCATCCAGCCGGGTGGCAATGCGCCCTCCGCCGAGCTGACGCCGCCGGATGAGGCGCAGCCCGTGGATGGCGTGCCGGTTCTGCGGCAGCAGCCGGGGTATATGGAGTTTTGATTTTAGGGTGACTTGTCAGAGGCAGGTCCTTACACTCATGTTCCCTATCCGGAGCATGAGATGACCGCCTTGGCACAGACGCAACCTCCCCAGACCGATTCCACCGCCGCCCCGCACCTGCTGCTGGTGGATGCGTCGGGTTTCATTTTCCGCGCGTTCTATTCCCTGCCGCCGCTGACGCGGGCTGATGGCACGCCTGTGGGCGCGGTCTACGGCTTCTGCAACATGCTGGTGAAACTGCTGACGGACATGCATGCCGACCATATCGCCGTGGTGTTCGATGCCGGGCGTTACACGTTCCGTAACGAGCTTTATTCCGGCTACAAGT
Organism: bacterium; assembly: GCA_016124905.1. Lineage (NCBI taxonomy): Bacteria > bacterium. Next base: position 147,488 of record WGMV01000011.1, on the reverse strand, counting down.
CCAACCGGCCCGAGACGCCGCCGGAGCTGATTCCCCAATTTCCGCTGGTGCGGGAAGCCACAAAGGCATTCAACCTGCCCGCCGTTGAGCTGGAAGGCTTCGAGGCGGACGACGTGATGGCGAGCTATGCCTGCGCTGCGGCCAAACAGGGGTGGAAGGTGACGCTGGTTTCCTCCGACAAAGACCTGATGCAGCTGCTGACCGAATCGCATATCGGCATGTATGACCCGGTGAAGCAGAAGCCTATCGGCACGGCGGAAGTAATGGACAAGTTCGGCGTGGCGCCGGACAAGGTGATCGAAGTGCAGTCGCTGATCGGTGACAGTACGGATGCGGTGCCGGGCGTGCCGGGCATCGGCCCCAAAACGGCGGCGGAGCTGATCAACCAGTTCGGCACGCTGGAGAATCTGCTGAGCCGACTAGATGAAGTGCCGCAGCCCAAGCGGAGGGAGACGCTGAAGGCGAATATCGACAATGCGCGGATCTCTCACCAGCTGGTGACGCTGAAGACAGATATCCAGCCATTGCCGCAACCGCTTGAGGAGCTGAAGCGGCCTGAGAAACCGGCGGAGCATCTGGAGGCTTTCCTGAAGGAAAACCGCTTCAACAGCTTGCTCACACGATTGACGAATAATGGCTTCATGCAGGGGCAGGCGCTTGCGTCCAAGCCTACATTGGCCGCCGTAGAGGCGGTGGAGCAGCCGGTTTCGGCAGCCGCTGCCGTGGTGAATTACACACTGGTGCAGGATGAAGCCACGCTGATGCAATGGATTGCCAGGGCCGTGGCAAAGGGCATGGTGGCGTTCGATACGGAAACGACCTCGCTGGATGCGATGCGAGCGGAGCTGGTCGGCATTTCCCTGGCCGTTGATGAAGGCGAGGCCTGTTACATCCCCGTCGGCCATCGCGGAAAGGGGGAGGGCACGCTGCTGGCAATGGAGCCCGCCGTGCATCAGCTGACACCGGCGAAGGCCATAGCGCTGCTGAAGCCGTTATTCGAAAACCCTGCGGTGCTGAAAATCGCGCATAATATGAAATATGACTGGCTGATGCTGAAACGTTACGGCGTGGAACATCTGCACCCGGTGGCGGACACGATGGTGATGTCGTATGCGCTGGATAATATCAGCGCGCGGCACGGGCTGGACGATTTGTGCCAGCAGCATTTCGGCCATACGAACATCACGTTCGAGCAGGTGATTAAAAATGCCGAGGGCAGCCAGAATTTCGCCGATGTGCCGCTGGATAAGGCGCTGGCCTACGCGGCGGAGGATGCCGACATGGCATGGCGGCTCTATCATCTGTTCGACAAGCGGCTGCAGGCCGAGCATATGAACCGGTTCTATGAAAGCTGTGAACGGCCGCTGGTGGAGGTTCTGACCTCCATGGAATATCGCGGCGCGGGGGTGGACCTTGCACGGCTGAAAGAGCTGACAGAGGATTTTAAAAAGCGCATGCAGGTGCTTGAAAGCAGCATCTATCAGCAGGCCGGGCAAACATTCCTGCTGTCATCCCCCAAGCAGCTGGGGGAGATATTGTTCGACAAGCTCGGCATTCCCGGCGGCAAGAAGACCAAGACCGGGGCTTATCAGACCGGGGCGGATATTCTGGAGGATCTGGCGTCGCAGGGGCATGTGATTGCCAGCGACATCGTGGCATGGCGGCAATTGTCCAAGCTTTGCAACACCTATACGGAAGCCCTGCCGCAGCAGATCAACCCCAAAACGGGGCGGGTGCATACGTCCTATAACATGTCGGTGACATCCACGGGGCGGTTGAGTTCCAATAACCCGAACCTTCAGAATATTCCCATCCGCACGGAGGATGGAAAAGCGATCCGCAGCGCATTTGTCGCCGCGCCGGGGTATATGCTGATTTCGGCGGATTATTCGCAGATTGAGTTGCGACTGCTGGCGCATATGGCCAATATCGGCCCGCTGAAGGAGGCGTTTAAGCGAAATGAGGATATTCACCGGCTTACGGCCTCGCAGATATTCAACGTGCCGCTGGAGCAGGTGGACGGTAACCTGCGCCGCAACGCCAAGATGATCAATTTCGGGATCATCTATGGCATGAGTGCCTTTGGGCTTTCGGAGAGGCTCGGCATCGGCCGAAAGGAGGCCGCCGAGTTCATCGAGGCCTATTTCCGGCAATATCCCGGTATCAAGCATTATATGGAGGCCACCATCGCCGATACGCGCGCCAAGGGCTATGCCAGCACCGTCTATGGCCGCCGCTGCTATGTGCCCGGCATCAATGACCGCAACGGCAGCATCCGCACCAATGCGTAGCGGGCGGCCATCAATGCGCCCATTCAGGGAACGGCGGCGGATATCATGCGCATGGCGATGGTGGCGACCTACCGCGCCTTGAAGGATATTGGCATGGAGCAGTGCCTGCTGCTGCAGGTGCATGACGAACTGGTGCTGGAAGTGCCGGAGGAAAAGGCCGAAGCCATTGGCAAGCTGGTGCAGGATTGCATGCAGCAGGCGGCCAATCTGGATGTGCCACTGCTGGTTGAGGTGGGAACGGCCAGGAACTGGGAAGATGCGCATTGATCTATGTTTGCTTTGTAACGCCAGCGTGACCTATTGTTGCATTCACAGGTGAGGCGGGCTGCGCAATAGCAGAAAACCGTTAATCAGCTTGCGATAATCACCAGAATGCTTATGCTCATGTCCTCGCAGACTTAGAGTATTCAATGGTGCAGACTTTGCTTACAGCCGTGCAGCCTTTCAACGCTACTAAAATCAAACCCGTCATTATTTCCGGCAAGGAAGTGCATCCCCTGATCGAAGGGGGCAAGGGCATTGCCGTGACCAATGGCGAGAGCTCCGGCGCGTTTGCCGCGGCCGGCGCGGTGGGAACGTTTTCCGGCGTGAATGCCGACAGTTACGACGAGCAGGGCAATATCCTGCCGCAGAACTATCAGGGCAAGACGCGCCGCGAGCGCCACCTGGAGCTGATCGAATACGGCATCCGCGGCGGGGTGACGCAGGCGCGGATCGCGCATGACGTGTCCGGCGGCGAAGGCCGCATCCACATGAACGTGCTGTGGGAAATGGGCGGGGTGGAAGCCATTGTCGAAGGCATCATGGACCGCACCAAAGGACTCATCCACGGCATTACCTGCGGGGCGGGCATGCCGTACAAGGTCGCCGAGATCGCCGAGCATTACAATGTCTATTACTACCCGATCGTCTCTTCCATGCGGGCGTTCCGCGCGCTTTGGAAGCGCTCGTTCAGCAAGCGCTCCAAGCTGCTGGGCGGGGTGGTGTATGAAGACCCCTGGAAAGCGGGCGGGCATAATGGCCTTTCCAACGCCGAGGACCCGCTGCTGCCGGAAGACCCTTACCCACGTGTGCTGGAGATCCGTCAGTTCATGAACGAGGTTGGCCTCAAGGACGTGCCGATCATCATGGCGGGCGGCGTGTGGCACATCGCCGAATGGGAGCATTGGCTGGATAATCCGGAAATCGGCCCCATTGCCTTTCAGTTCGGCACGCGCCCGCTGCTGACAAAGGAAAGCCCCATTTCCGACAAGTGGAAACAGCGGCTGCTGACGCTGAAACCCGGCGATGTGGCGTTGAACCAGTTCAGCCCGACGGGTTTTTATTCCTCCGCCGTGCGCAATGATTTCATCGACGAGCTTTATGCCCGTTCCGAGCGGCAGATTCCCTTCGTTACCGAGCAAAATGCCGAATTCAGCGAGACGTTGCTATTCGGCCCGCGCAAGCGGCCCATCTATGTGAAGCCCGAGGATAAGCCGAAGACCGAGGCATGGATTGCGGCAGGTTTTGACCATATGATGAAAACGCCGGACGATACCGTCATTTTCATTACCGAAAGCAAAGAGAACCAGATCGTTACCGACCAGATCGAGTGCATGGGTTGCCTCAGCATGTGCCGCTTCAGTAACTGGGCGCAGAACGAGGAAGGCACCACCGGCCGCAAGGCTGATCCCCGCAGCTACTGCATTCAAAAAACGCTTCAGCACATCGCGCATTCCGACAAGGATATTGAGGATCAGCTGATGTTCTCCGGTCATAATGCCTTCCGGTTTGCGGATGATCCGTTTTACGCGAATGGTTTTATCCCCACGGTGAAGCAGCTGGTCGACAGGATGATGACGGGCTATTAGCGCCTGCGCGGCGATGCGCATTGTGAGCGAGAATGCATGATGAAAGAATACAGGGTGATTATCTACCGCGAGTCGCTTCTGGGATCGATCATCCTGCGGGAATCGAAAGTGAACCCGGAGCGGTTTTCCGAATTTCTCAATAACCATGCAAGGCAGGGTTGGCGTGTGGTGACCATGGAGCGTGAGCGCCGAAGGGAATTGCTGTTTTTCGCGCGTGAGGCATTCATGGTGATTCTGGAGCGCGACGCGGCTTAAAGGAGGGGGTATGCTCAAGCGTTATTGCATGTACAGTATCATCGGCATTGCCGCGGTGGCGGCGCTGACGTTCCTGGCATCCCTGTGGTTTGACCTGTTCACAGATGCGACGGTGTGGAAAATCCTCATCAGCTGCTTCGTGCTGGCCGCGCTGGTGGGCGTGGTGGTGGCCGTGAAGGAACACCTGCAGGAAGAAGAGCGCCAGCGTAAGGACGGGTTGCTTAATTAGGCAAAAAAAGGGGATGCGCGAAGCATCCCCCAATTCTGTCCTGTTATTTTTTAGTCGTGGTTTTTAGTCGCGGCGGTCATGGCCGTATTTATGGCCTTTGCCATTCATGCTGTGGTAGCTTTTATTTTCCACCGTCGTATCGGAGCGTGCAGCCGCTGCGCTATTGTCCGCATCGACCGAGGTTCTTACATCCGTGGTGGCGGTGTTATCGCCAGTGGAAACGGACGCATGGGGAAGGACCTTGGCCTTACCCGACAGGGAAATGCCCGAATCCTGCGAGGTGTTTACACCGGTGGAGACATCGGTGTTCGTTGTGGCGGTTGCATCGATTGCGAAAGCGGGGGCGGCAACGAAGGCTGACAGCGCCAGCATGCTGATGAGTTTTTTCATGGTAGGTTCCTTGTGTTTACGTTTTCAAACACATGGAACCTAGGGAAATGCGTGTAAGGCAGCGATAGGCAAAGGCGGCTTTAACCTAACTTCGCCGTCATGTTCGGTTTAGGTTGCGCAGCAGCGGTTGCTTCTGCCCTGCTGGTTCCAGGGCATTCTGGCCATGATCATGGCCAGGCCACAAAAGCCGGTAAGGCCTGCAAAGGTGAGGCCCGCGCCGAAAAAACCGGTGAACAGGAAAAAGAGCGGACTCACGACATACCCGAGGATGCTCCCTGTTAATACGCATAGGCCGATGGTGAGCTGAACCTGTCTGTCGAGCGGCAGGATACGCCTGCCCGAGGTTTTTATCGGCAGACCGGCGCTCTGCCATGCCTGGATGCCGCCTTCCAGATTATAAATCTCGAGCGAAGGGTCTTCCGCCAGCAGCCTCTCGCAGGCGGAAGTGCCGCGCCCGCCGCGCTGGCAATGGATGACGAGGCGTTGTCCTTCTTTCAGGTTCAGGCTTTGTTTGCTGAGTTTACCAAGTGGCATCAGGTGTGCGTTGTCGATGCAGCAGGCGGCATGTTCCGCTGGCTCGCGCACATCCAGCAGCAGGGCTTCCCCCTTGTCGAGCCATTGTTTGAGCGTGGCGGCGTCGATGGTTTTCATGGGCATGGTTAACTCCTGATTTATTAGGTATTTCTAATATATTCTATTCATTGCAGAACATGAGATACAGGGTGGAGAGCAGGGCCTGAGCCTCCACGCTGCTGATGCGATAATAAACCTGCTGGCCTCGCTTTTCAGCATTCACCAAACCAGCGGCACGCATTTTGGATAAATGCTGAGACAGGGCGGATTGAGATATACCCAGCATTTCCATGAGCTCTGAAACGGTTTTTTCCCCCGTAACAAGGTTGCACAGCACCAGCAGCCTGTGACGGTTGGCCATTTGCTTGAGCATGGCTTCCGCCCTGGCGGCGTTGCGCTGCATGGTTTCCAGAGGCATGGAGGTGTGTTTGCTGTTCATGTTGACAATATATTAGATTATGCTAATATAAGCAAGTGGAATTCACATGTTTACAGGAGAAAAAGATGAGCAAGAGCTATCCCGAAATTACCGCAAGGATTTCCGCCAACATGAAAGCGCTGCGCAAGGATATTGCCGAGACCATGCAGGGTTTTTCCGCCATGGCGCAGGCGGCCACCAAGGATGGGGCGCTGGATAAAAAAACCAAAGAGCTGATCGCGCTGGCTATCGGAGTATCCACCCGTTGCGACGGCTGTATCGGCTTTCATACCGAAGCCCTCGTGCGCCTTGGCGCAACACGTGAAGAGGTGGAGGAAACCCTGGGTATGGCGGTGTATATGGGGGGCGGGCCGTCGCTCATGTATGCGGCCGACGCCATCATGGCCTATGAGCAATATAAAACGAAGGCCGATGCGGCCGCGGCCTGAGGCGCTTTGTATGGCTAATTTATTCACCCAATGTTTTGATGCGGTTTTTGACAGGAGAGCGGGATGCTGGGAACAGAGGATGCGGTAGCTAACATCGCAGTGAAGGACCTGGACAGGGCGCGCGATTTTTATGAAGGAAAGCTGGGTCTCAAACTGCTGGAACAGGTGAAGGATACGGTGCTTGTGTTTCAAAGCGGAGGCACCAGCATCTTCGTGTATAAATCGGCTTATGCAGGCACGAACAAAGCCACAAATGTGAGCTGGCCGGTGAAGGACGTGGAAAAAACCGCGAAGCAACTGAAGGCCCTAGGGGTTGAGTTCAAGCATTATACCATGCCCGGATTGACCTTGAAGGGCGATGTGCATGTGGCGGATGACGACCATATGCAGATTGCCTGGTTCACAGACCCCGAAGGCAATATCCTCAGCCTGGTGAACGGCTAGGCGGTCATGCTTTTCCAGAGGTGAAGCACGGCATAGCTTCGCCATGGGCGCCACGGCTGAGACCGTTCCTCCGCCTGTTTCGCCGTCATGCCGCCCAGGCCCTTGCGCAGGGCGATGTCTTCCTTAGGAAAGGCATCCGGCCAGCGCAGGCCGCGCATGGCGATGTAATGCGCCGTCCATTGGCCTATGCCGGGCAGGGTGGTCAGGTAACGGATGGCGTTATCCGGGTGAATGCCAGCTTCCAGCCGCACATGGCCAGCCAGCTGTGCTTTGGCCAGGGCAATGATGCTTCTGGCGCGGGCACCGATGATGCCAAGGGAGGTGATTGCCTCTTCCGAGGCAGCGGCCATGCGTTCTGCCGTGGGGGACAGGCGAGACAGTTCCGGCCATGGGGTTTCAGCCCTTTCGCCAAAGGCTTCAGCCATACGGCAAGCGATGGTGGTTGCCGCTTTCACGGTTATCTGCTGGCCGAGGATGGCGCGCACGGCCATTTCAAACCCGTCAAACGCACCGGGCACGCGCAGCCCCGGGTGGGCCATCACCGTGTTTTTCAGCAGGCTGTCTTTCATGAGATGCGCGGAAATGACATCCGGCCGCGCGTCCAGATCAAACAGGTTGCGCAGACAGCGAAGGAGGTTGGGCAGCACCGGCAGCAGGGAATGGGTGAATTCCACCATGAGCGCATGTTTCTCCGGCTTGTGCGTCACCTTGATCCAGCCTTTGTGCTCGCCCACCCTGACGGTGCGCGCATAGCTTTGCCCGGTGATGTGCTCAATGCCCCTGAGCGCGCGTGCCTGAAGAAATTCCAGCATGGAGGCCCAGTCATATGGCGGGCGGTAGGTGAGTTGCAGGGTGGAGCTGTTCGTTGTGCTTGAGGGCGCGTGGCTGGCGGCTTCTTTTCGCAGCCGCGTGGGGGGCATGCCGTAATGCGTGCGAAAGGCATCGTTAAAGCGCCGCAGGCTGGAAAAACCGCTGGCAAAGGCGATTTCCGTAACGGGCAGGCCTGTTTCGGTGAGCAATTGTTTGGCCAGCAGCAGGCGGCGGGTCTGCAGCAGTTCGATGGGCGATACGCCAAGCTGGCTGGTGATGATGCGCCGAAGCTGGCGTGGGCTCAGTTCAAACTGGGCGGCGATTTCCTCCAGCCTGCCGGTGCCGTCCATCATGCCCTGGTTCACACGGTGAGCAAGAAGATGGGCGATGCGCATGGCATCGTCCACGGGGGCGACGCCGGGGGCGAGTTCCGGCCTGCAGCGCAGGCAGGGGCGAAAGCCCGCTTTCTCAGCGGATTCGGGCGTGCTGAAAAAGCGGCAGTTTTTTTGCTGCGGGGTTTTGACCGGGCAAACCGGGCGGCAGTAAATGCCCGTGGACGTAACGCCGACAAAGAAGATGCCGTCGAAGCGAGGATCGCGCGAGGTCAATGCGTCATAGGCAATGGCTGGCTCTATCATGGGGGTTCCTGAATCTTTTGGCCGGTTTAGCAGGGGGTGCGGCCTTCGCTCGCCATTTTCGGACATGGGGTTAATCTAATGGCCATGTCCGAAAATGGCGAGTAATGTTTGCCCGGGCTGGCATGGATGGTGCGAACCGTCTGAAAGGAAACGCCATGGGTTATCGATTCAACAGGATGCAATCCCCCGTGGGGGAATTGAAGCTGATTACCGGCGACAACGGCCTGGCCGCTATTTTATGGGAGCAGGACGCGCCCCAGCGCGTGCCCCATGTGCAGGCCGCGCGGGAAGACCGGCACCATCCCCTCCTGCTGCAAGCGGAAGCGCAGTTGAAGGAATATTTCGCCGGGGAGCGCAAGGCGTTCGACCTGCCGCTGGATTTCACCGGCAATGAGTTCAGCCGCCGGGTGTGGAACGCGCTGCTCGCCATTCCTTACGGCGAAACGCGCAGCTATGGGCAGATTGCCCGGCAGATGGGCCAGCCGAACAGCGCGCGCGCCGTGGGTATGGCCAATTCCAGAAACCCCATTTCCATCGTCGCGCCGTGCCACCGGGTGATCGGCGCCAATGGCAGGCTCACCGGTTTTGCGGGCGGGCTGAAGGCCAAGGCCTATCTGCTGGAGCTGGAATCGTGCAGAGCTTAACTATGGCGGATGGGGTGGGATTCGAACCCACGGTGAGCTTGCACCCACGCCGGTTTTCAAGACCGGTGCCTTAAACCACTCGGCCACCCATCCTTCCGTTACGGGCGCTTTATAGCGGATGGCACGGCCCGGGGCTAGTGTTTGATATTGGATTCATGGACGAAAGCAGCTAGCCTGCGCTACCGGTGTGAAAAGGAGACCGCCATGAACAAGAACACGCTCTGCCTTTGGTACAACCATGATGCGGAAGAGGCGGCGAATTTTTATGCCGGTGTGTTCCCCGACAGCAAGGTGGTGAAGGTACACCGCGCGCCGGCGGATTATCCCGGCGGCAAGGCGGGGCAGGTGCTGACGGTGGAATTCACCGTGTGCGGCGTGCCCTGCATAGGCCTCAATGGCGGGGATATCTTCAAGCATAGCGAGGCATTCTCCTTCCAGATCGCCACCGAAGACCAGGCGGAGACCGACCGCTACTGGAACGCCATCGTGGGCAATGACGGGCAGGAGAGCCAGTGCGGCTGGTGCAAGGATAAATGGGGCCTCTCCTGGCAGATCACCCCCCGCGTGCTGACCGATGCCATGGCGCAGGGCGGCGAGGTGGCCAAACGGGCGTTTGCGGCGATGATGCCGATGAGGAAGATCGATGTGGCGGGGATTGAGGCGGCGGTTAGGGGGTAGGGCTGTCAGTACAGTTATAAACATTAGCCATGGTGAAGCCCTACTTTTCTAATTTGCCAAGACGCTCCGTTAACGTGCGAATCTGCTCTTGAATATGCTTTTTATCAGAAAGGTAAGCGTATCCAGCAACGAGAACAAGTAAGCCTCCAAGCGCCTGAGCTAAGTGAAAGTGCCGGTGGACTTGTAAGCTGGTCTGTATGTTCATAAATGGCCAGAGACGGCTAACTTTTCTAGTCGTCATTCCAGCGAAGGCTGGAATCCAGTTTCTTAGCTTATGAGCCTCTGGTTTTCTTGCTTCCTGAATTGGGTTTTGGGCAGCAATAGAGGCTAGTTTCTGTTGTCACCCCAGCTAAGCTGAGGTGTAGTTATTGTGAAAGGACTGGATTCCAGCCTTCGCTGGAATGACGGCGGGGGTGTGGCTGGGGCGAGGGCTATATCATGAGCCCTTGGGTTTCTATTTGTAGGACGCAAGCAATCTTGAGCATCTCATCCAGCCTAATCTCATTCTTCCCCAGCTCATAATGGTCCAGCAGCCGCTCCGGGATACCGGTTAGACGGGAGAGTTTGTGGAGGGGCATTTTTTGTTGGGTGCGGTGGTGGCGGATGTTTTGGCCGATGGTGGCTCGCATGTGGCGCAGCAGGTGGGTGGTGTAGTGCATGTTTTCCTCCTCAAGTGTCGGGAGTCTAGAAAACACGGTATAACGCGTGTGTGATGGTTTCCCCTTGCGGGTATTGTATCGCACCACACTCCCGACATAGGAGATTTTGCGCCGGGCGCAGCCTAAGCTGCGGGCACAAAAAACCCGCCCTGTCGTGAGCGGTGGACGGTTATACTTGCGTTTTCTAGACGCAGGGGCAGGGTAGCAGAATGCGGGGCTTTTGCAATCGGGCAGGATGGGTGCGCGTGGGTGGGGGAGTGGTCACCCCAGCTTTGCCGGGGTGTGGCTTTGCGAAGAGACTGGATTCCGGCCTGTGCCGGAATGGCGGGGAGGGGAGGGCTGGATTCCAGCTTTCGCGGCAATGGCAGAGGGGTGGGTGATGTAGAGGGATTATGCCTCGAACAACAGGGCCTGCACGTTATCCAGTACGGCTTGCAGGGTTTTTCGGGGGGCTTTGGCGATGAAATCCGCTTTGCGGATGTGCCAGTCGAAGGATTTTATCTGGTCGGATTTGATGCCCCCCCTTTTTTTATCGATGGCAACCGGGATTTCAAAATCATGCCCCTTGAGTTGTGAGGTGATGGGGCAGAGAAGGCAAAGGCCGGAGATGCGGTTATAAGCTTTGGGTGTCAGCACCAGAGCGGGCCTGCGCTTCATGATTTCTTTGCCCGATTGGGGATCGAAATCGATCCAGATCAAATCGCCCTTATCGGGGCAATGGGGCTGCTTTACCATTCAGCCGCCTCGTTACCCATTTCACCCCCAGCTGGGATTTCCTGTTCCTTGCCGGTGGTTTTCATGGAGGCAAGCAAATGCTTCAGGCTGGGTTTGCGTTTTGCCGGAGTGACGACAATACGACCGTTATCCAGCGTAATATCCGCAAGGCTTCCCTGCGAGATGCCCAATTCCTTCGCCATCTGGCTGGGGATGCGAATGGCCAGGCTATTGCCCCATTTGTTGAGTTCGGCTTGCATGATGACCTCGTGTTTATACAATGTATAAACGATAGCAGCGATGGATGCAAGTTATATCCAACAGAGGGGCTGGATTCCGGCCTTCGCCGGAATGACGGGGATGGTGGCGTCCTTTACGGGAATGACGGTGGTGTTAGAACGGGGCGGCCTTGGATGTGGTGTAGCCGATGGGTTTGAAGCGGCCATTGTTGGATTGTTCGGCGGAGCAGGCGGTGAGGCCGACGATCAGGTCCATCTCCGCGCGGAGGGTGAGGCTGTCGCCTGCTTTGCTTTTGGGGGGCAGCACCTTGATGCGGCCGGTCTCGCCGTTCACATCCACATGCATGAAGACGTTGAAGGTGACGGGAATGTCGTCGCTTTCGATGCCATAAGGGGCGAGGGCCTGGCACAGGTTGCCGTGGCAGCCCCGGTGCGGGTGCTCGTGGCCGTAGATGATGCGGAACGTGTCCCTGCTGCAGGGGGTGAGCAGGAAATCATGCCGGCCCACATCGTCCCGCACGATGGTGAACATGATGTTGCTGCGGTTGGAATAAAGAGGGTGGCCGGTGGTGAGGAAGAGCGTCTCGGCATAATCCAGCGTGCGGCCGGAGGAGAGGTATTCCCCCGTGTCGTCGGCATTGTAGCAGAGCAGATCGGCCACCTGTTCGCCCTCGATATCCGTGATAGTGAGGTATTCGCCCTTTTTCAGCGTGAGCGATGCGCCGCTGCGCGGGGGGATGATGGTGAGGGCGGGGGATTCTAGCGGTTGGGCTTGAAGGGGCATGTCCAGGTTTCCTTGTCGAAATGGCGGCCGCTATATTGCGCGGCTTCGGAGGAGGCGCCGAAATCCTCCAGCATGGGGTTGGTGCTGCCGGAATAGGCGACGTCACGCGCGCGGATTTTATCGCGCACTTTGGTGTAGGTGCCCATCTGGCGGAGCTTTTCGAACTGCGAGTGCAGGTTGAAGACGAGGGTCGGCTTGTCCGTCCGCCGGGCCTTGCGGCTGGCCAGGGGGTGCATGCCGATGATGTAGAAAGCTTCCTCATGCAGGCTGAAGCTGTAACCCGCGGAGTGGGGGTCGGATTCCACGGTGGAATCCCATTGGTAGGTTTTGCTGTCCATATCGTGCAAGGCCTGGAGGTAGGCCCATAGCAGCGTCTCGAACTGATGCTCGCAACGGATGGCGGGCGTGGCGAATTCCAGGATGATGCTGTGGTAGCCGCGCGTTTCGCCCTTGATCGCTTCCAGCGCGGTGTAGATGCGTTGCAGGGTATCGGCAATGGCAGGGGTGGAGAGGTCCGCCATATCCGCGCAGGCAATGCGGTGGGCATGGTTGTGGCTGAACACGGTCTTGGCCATCATGCAGGGGAAATCCGGCAGGGCGACCATGTGCTTAATCGAATCGGGCGAGATGTGTTGGGTGTGTTCCATCCGCCCACTATGGGCAGGGAGCGGGTTTTTTAACGATGTTCCGACAGGGCAAAAATCATAAATTGATGGTTAGAGCGGTTCTAATAAAGCAGGCTTTCGCAGCTAGGGTGATGATGTTAGGATTCAGGAAACCAGAGGTTTTGCATGATTGCAGCCGGTACCGTTCATTCCATGCCAGATGATTTGCGCGATAAGCTGATGGGCGACCCAGCCGCGCTGAGCACATGGAAAGATATTACGCCGCTGGCGCGCAACGAATGGATCTGCTGGGTGACATCCGCCAAAAAGGCGGAGACCCGAAACAAACGAGTGGAATGGGCGCGCGAGAACCTCGCCGACGGCAAGCGGCGGCCCTGCTGCTGGCCGGGGTGCCCGCACCGGGAAAAGAACGGTGCCTAGCCCGGCTGGTAGGTGGGTTATCCCGAACGGCATCCTTACATAAGAACGGGTATGCTCCTGTTTTTGCAGCGCAGGAGGTGACGATGAGCAAGCTGGCGACGCTTTACCGCATGGTGATGGAAAAACACATCTGCCCCTATGGCATCAAATCCAAATACTGGCTGAAAAAGGAAGGCTACGAGGTGGAGGACCGCTGGCTCACCACACGAGAGGAGACGGATGCCTTCAAGCAGACGCATGGGGTGGAAACCACGCCGCAGACCTTCATCGACGGGGAGCGCATCGGCGGGTATACGGATGTGCGGCGGTATTTCGGCAAACCCCTGCCGGATGCCGATGCCACCCGTTACCGCCCGGTGGTGGCCGTGTTTGCCATGGCGGCGCTGCTGGCGCTGGCGGTGAGCCATGCGATGTTCGGAACCTTCCTCACACCCCGCGCGGTGGAGTGGTTCATCGCCTTCAGCATGTGCATGCTGGCGATGCTGAAGCTTCAGGATGTCGAGACATTCTCCACCATGTTTCTGGGCTATGACCTGCTGGGAAGAAAATGGGTGCCCTATGCCTATCTCTACCCCTATCTGGAAGGGCTGGCCGGGGTGCTGATGGTGGCCCACGCGCTGACGTGGCTTTCCGTGCCCGTGGCGCTGTTCATCGGGGCGGTGGGGGCGGTGTCGGTGTTCAAGGCCGTTTATATCGACAAGCGGGAGCTGAAATGCGCCTGCGTGGGCGGCGGCAGCAAGGTGCCACTGGGTTTTGTGTCGCTCACCGAAAACCTCATGATGATCGGCATGGGGCTTTGGATGCTGATGAAGGCCTAACAGGTTTTAGGCACAGGTTTTAGGCGTTCATTTTTCGCAAAGCGGTGTAAGCTGGGCGGATGGAAAGGTTCCGTTCGTTTGCTGCTTGCGCCAGAGGGGTTGCCGTTCGTTGGGAATGGTGGCTGATGGCGCTTTCGCTGCTGGCTATTGCGCTGCATTTTCTGCTGCGCTGGGCCGGGTGGGAAAACTCATGGCCGCTGCTGCTGGCCATGGTGGTGGGCGGCGTGCCGCTGGTTGCGCAGATCATCCGCAAATTGCTGCGGGGCGACTGGGGGGCGGACCTGCTGGCCGCGCTGGCGCTGGTGACGGCCGCATGGCTCGGGGAATATCTGGCGGCGGTGCTGATTGTCCTCATGCTTTGCGGCGGGCAGGCGCTGGAGGGCTATGCCATGCGCAAGGCGTCCTCCGTGCTGCATGCGCTGGCGGAGCGTATGCCCAGCATCGCCCACCGCAGGCTGGCCGACGGCAGTATGGAGGATGTGCCGCTGCGTGCCATCGGCATCGGGGATGAGGTGGTGGTGTTTCCGCATGAAACCGCAACCGTGGACGGCGTGGTGCTGGAAGGTAACGGCTCCATGGATGAATCCTACCTGACGGGGGAGCCGTATCGCATGTCCAAGGCGCCGGGGGCGGAGGTGCTTTCCGGCGCCATCAACGGCGAGGCGGTGCTGGTGATCCGCGCGGAAAAGCTGGCGGAGGATTCCCGCTATGCCCAGATCATGCAGGTGATGGGCGAGGCCGAGCAGAAGCGCCCCACCATGCGGCGGCTGGGGGACATGATCGGCGCGGTGTTCGCCCCGCTGGCGCTGATGCTGGCCATCGGCGCCTATTGGCTGACGGGGGATGTAACGCGCTTTCTCGCCGTGCTGGTGGTGGCCACGCCTTGCCCGCTGCTGATCGCCATTCCCATCACGCTTATCAGCGCCATTTCCATGGCGGCCAGGCGGGGCATCGTCATCCGCGACCCCACGGTGCTGGAACGGCTGCCCACCTGCCGCACCGCCATTTTCGACAAAACCGGCACCCTGACCTATGGGCGGCCGAAGCTGACGGAAGTGATCGTGGCCGCTGGGGAGAATGAACAGGACATCCTGCAACTGGCGGCGAGTCTTGAGCATTATTCCAAACATCCGCTTGCCAGCGCCATCCTGCAGGCGGCGGAGGCCAAGGGGCTGGCGGTGATGGAGGCCGTTGAGGTTTCCGAAAAGCCGGGGCAGGGGTTGAGTGGCAGGGTTAACGGGCACGAGATCCGCGTGACGCATCGGAGGAAATTGCTGCAACAGCAACCGGCGCTGGAGGCTATCCTGCCCCCCAATGCCGCAGGGTTGGAATGCATCATTCTTAAAGATGGGAAATATGCGGCGACGCTGCGGTTTCGCGATGCACCGAGGGCGAACGGAAAATCCTTCATCCACCATCTTGCGCCTTCGCACCAGTTCAGCAAGGTGATGCTGGTTTCGGGCGACAGGGAATCCGAGGTGAAATACCTGGCGGAGCAATTGGGCATCCGAGAAATGCGCGCATCCCAAAGCCCGGAGCAGAAGGTGGCGATTGTGCGTGAGGAGGCGGGCAAGGCGCCGACGCTCTTTATGGGGGATGGCATTAATGACGCGCCCGCGCTGGCCTCCGCCACGGTGGGCATCGCTTTTGGGCAGCATAGTTCCGTTACGGCGGGGGCGGCGGGGGCGGTGATCATGGAGAACTCGCTGGTGAAGGTGGATGAACTGCTGCATCTTTCCGCCGCCATGCGGCGCATCGTGCTGCAAAGCGCGATTGGCGGCATGGCGCTCAGTGTGGTGGCCATGCTGTTTGCCGCGGCGGGGGTAATCACCCCGGTAATGGGGGCGCTGCTGCAGGAGCTGATCGATGCGATGGCCATCGCCAATGCCTTGCGCATGACGCAGGCTAAGGGTATCGACGCGGACCTGAAGGAGCCCGACCATGAGTGAGAAGACACGCTGCGCGTGATTAGGTGTATTACCTAATTCCCAGTCAAGTTTTGCTACCGCTTGTTTAGGTTTGGCGTTAAATTGTTTCCAAACAGATAGGTGGCATATGAAAAGAAGTTGTTGGTTGTTTGCCATTTTGAGCTGCGTGGTTATGGCCAGTTCTAAGCCGGTTGAGGCCGAGCAAGATCGCATAAAAAACATGATGGCAATCATTAATGCCTCAGAAGATAAAGAGGCAAAAGAACAAACGGAATTGGAGAAAGCAAAAAAAGATCCGAAAAATTTGTGTAATCGGATTGCTCATGACCCAGAGCTAGAATTATTTTTTGCAGAAAATCAAAAACAAAAAATTGAAGTGCAAACGCCTGATAAGAGAGTCGCTACTATCGAAGTGGTTCCTGATGATGGAAGGGGAACATGCCATGGTTATGATGTGGTCTATAAAGAGGGTGATAAACCCGCGAAGCCCTATTCATTTAATTGCAGCTATAATGGCTGCACCTTTGGAAGCGGCATTTCTATCGTTCAACGAGGAAGCAAGATTTATTTTCTGACAAAACGTCAGTTAGATATTGAGGATGATTTTCCTGCCTGGAAAGGAATGTCTGCCCATGAGAAGGCAAGGTTAAGGTTTCGAAACACTGTGACGGAGCTTTATGAAGCGCATCCCGGTGGAACCGCAATTAGCGTATGTGAATCTTATGGTGTTTATCCTGAGAAATATTACTCAAGATATGCTGTAGCCAACTCGACCGCATGCAAAAGATTAAACGATATGAAACTTACCAGTGTTTTTCCTGAACGCCAACGCAATGGTAGCCCAAACTCTCTTCCTATCGGATCACAATCAATTCGCGGTGGCACTTACAATGCCGACCTAAATCGGGCGGTTGATCTAGATATTGGCGGAGGTATCAGGGTTGCGAAAGGTTCTGCAGATTCTGGAGCGGGGTGTGGCTGTAGTATTAACACTATTAATTTGCTTGATAAAGAGAACCGAGAAGCCATTCCTGCCAATGATTTTCAAAAACAACTAGCTAATTTATTAAGCAGTGCAAATTGCGGCGATCATCTTGATATCCTAACCGCTGAAGGGCAGTATTACCTGGAAAGAAAGAAAAACAGAGGAGCAATTCGTGAACTTTTCCCTTTATCGGGTGATAAGCCGTTTAAAACTGTCTGTTCTTATATCAATAACGCTACGCTAGGCTGGTATCCTGTATTGCCATGAGCGCTATATGACCAAAACCCGCTGCGCCTGGTTGCCGCAAGGCAAGGAGGATTATGCCCATTATCACGATACGGAATGGGGCGTGCCGGTGCATGACGACCGGGTGCTGTTTGAGATGCTGATCCTCGAAGGGGCGCAGGCGGGGTTGAGCTGGTATACGATCCTGAAGCGGAGGGAAGGGTATCGCGCGGCGTTTAAAGGGTTTGACGTGGCGAAGGTGGCGGCGATGACGGATGCGGAGCTGGAGGAGGTGCTGGCGACGGGGGATATTATCCGCAACCGGCTGAAGGTGTTTTCCACACGGAAGAATGCGCGGGTGTTTCTGGAAATTCAACAGGAGTTCGGCTCATTCGATGCCTATCTGTGGCGGTTTGTCAGCGGTAAGACAAAGGTGAACCGGCCGCAAAGCATGAAAGAGGTGCCCACCCGCACGGCGGAATCCGACGCGATTTCCAAGGACCTCAAGAAACGCGGGATGAGCTTTGTCGGCTCCACCATCATCTATGCCTATATGCAGGCCATCGGCATGGTGGATGACCATATGGCCGGGTGCTTCAAGGCCAGGGGCTGAAGGCCGTTTATCCAAACACATTGCCCGCTTATGTGCGCCTCTGTATCCGCTTGGTTGCATAAACCATTGGAAAAGGGCGCAGACTCTTATGACCACCGAGCAGATGATTGTTTTCGGGATAATCGGACTGGCGATCATCTTGTTCATTTGGGACAAGTGGCGGTATGACATCGTAGCATTGCTGGCGCTGTTCCTCAGCGTGGTGACGGGCGTGGTGCCCGTAAAAGAGGCTTTCAGTGGGTTCAGCGATCCGGTGGTGGTGACGGTGGCGGCCATTCTGGTGATCAGCGCGGCCATCAGCCGGTCGGGCTTTATCGATTACGCGCTTTCATTGCTTTCGCGCTTTGCGGAAAAGCCGTCCTTGCAAATCACCGTGCTGGTGCTGATGGTGATGGTGCTTTCGGCCTTCATGAACAATGTGGGGGCGCTGGCGGTGTTTCTGCCCATTGCCATCAGCTTTGCCCGCAAGGTGGATAGAAAGCCGTCTGAATTGCTGATGCCGCTTTCGTTCGGCTCGCTGCTTGGCGGGCTGGTGACACTCATCGGCACACCGCCTAATCTGCTGATTTCACGCATCCGGGCAGAGATGGTCGGCGCGCCTTACCATATGTTCGATTTCGCGCCGGTCGGGCTTGGCATTTGTGCACTTTCGCTGATCTATCTCAGTTTCGGCTGGCGGCTGCTGCCCAAGGACCGGCGCGGCAAGCCCTCCGCCGAAGACCAGTTCGCCATTCAGGATTATGTGAGCGAGCTGGCGGTGCCGGAAAAAGCCGCCATCATCGGCCAGACCGTGCAGGAGGCGGAAGCCATGGTGGAGGAGGAAGTCTCCATCGTCGGGTTGATCCGCAATAGCTATAAACGGCTGGTTCCTTCCTTTCGCATGAAGATTGCCGAGGGGGATGTGCTGCTGGTGGAAGGCGACACGGTGGCGCTGAAGGGCTTCATGGATAAATCCGGCACGGAACTGGTGGGAAGCGAAGAGACGGAGACGCTTTCCGTCACTTCCGACGAGGTGGGGATTGCCGAGGCGGTAATCCGGGAGGATTCAGAGCTTATCGGCATGAATGCGAAACGGGCGAGGCTGCGCTCCCGCTTCGGCGTCAACCTGCTGGCCATGCGCCAGGCGGGCACCAGCCTGAAGCACCGGCTGAACGAGGTGCGCTTTCGCAAGGGCGATGTGCTGGTGCTGCAGGGCAACCTGGATGCGATGCCCGAGACCCTGAGCGAACTGGGCTGTCTGCCGCTGGCGGAGCGCAGCCTGCAACTGGGAAGGCAGCGGCAGACCTTCATGCCCGTTGCGATTCTGGCGGCGGCGGTGGCATTGACGATCATGAATGTTGTGCCGATCTCCATTGCGTTTCTGGGAGGCGTGCTGCTGATCGCACTGCTGCGCATCATGCGGCCGAATGAGATGTATGCGGCCATTGACGGGCCGGTGCTGATATTGCTTGGCGCCATGATACCGGTGACGGCGGCGCTGCAATCCACCGGCGGGACGGAGATCATCGCCGGGGCCATTGCCGCCATCACGGGTGGGCTCTCCGCGCCGATGATGCTGACGGTGATTCTGGTGGCCTCCATGCTGATCACGCCGTTTTTGAACAATGCCGCAACCGTATTGCTGATGGCGCCCATTGCCGTAACGCTGGCCCATAAGCTTGGGCTGCAGCCCGATCCGTTTTTGATGGCGGTGGCGCTTGGCACTTCATGCGACTTCCTAACGCCGATCGGGCACCAGTCCAACACGCTGGTGATGGGACCGGGGGGATATAAGTTCAATGATTACTGGCGGCTCGGGCTGCCGCTCAGCATCCTGGTGGTGCTGGCGGGGGTGCCGCTGATCATGCATTTCTGGCCGCTGCGTTAGGCGGTCTAGAAATAGAAATCGCTGTTATGCAGCGCAATGTTGCCGGTGAGGTAGAGGGCAAAATCGGTGCCTGGGCCATCGGTGATGATGGTGAGGTTGAAGGCGGCGTTATAGACATAGTTCAGCAGGGTGCCTACGGCGGCGGCCGTTGAAATGCCGGTATAGCCCAGCCCGGTGAGGTCGATATGGTCCTGGCCGACGATGAAATCCTTAATGGTGTCGGTGGAGCCGACTTTGGAGAAATTGATGTTGTTGAACAGGAACACGTCGTTACCCTGGCCGCCGATCAGCATGTCCACACCCAGGCCGCCTACGAGCGTGTCGTTGCCATAATAACCCCAGATGGTGTCGTGTCCGTCGCCACCGACGAGGTAATCGGCGCTGCCGGCAACGTCGTTAGTGGCTTCGCCGTAGAGAATGTCGTTGCCGTTTTCGCCATAAATGGTGTCGGAACCCTGACCGCCGATCAGCGTGTCGATGCCGTCGCCGCCATACATCAGGTCGTTGCCGAGGCCGCCTTCGAGCCAGTCATTGCCGAGGCCGCCGTTCAGGATGTCGTCCCCGCGCAGGCCGTAGAGACGGTCGTTGCCGTCGCCACCCATGATGGAATCGTTGCCGCCCGTAAGGTCGGTGCCGAGTTCGCCCAGCAGAATGTCGTCGCCATTGCCGCCGATGAGCGTGTCCTGGCCAAGGCCGCCATAGAGGCTGTCGGCGCCGTCGCCGCCGTCGATGGAATCGTTGCCGAGACCGCCTTCGATGGAATCGTTGCCAAGGCCACCGAGGAGGGTATCATCTCCTACTAGGCCGAAGATGCGGTCGTTGCCGTCGCCGCCGTCGATGGAATCATTGCCGGGGGTGGTGTCGTTATTTAGCTCACCCATGATGTAGTCGTTATCGGCGCCACCAAGGAGGGTATCCGCACCGAGACCGCCATAGATGCTGTCGGCGCCGATGCCGCCGTCGATCCAGTCGTCGCCGGCCTCGCCTTGCAGGTTGTCGTTACCGGCATCGCCGGAGAGGCTGTCATTGCCGACACCGCCATAGATGATGTCGTTGCCGTCGCCGCCGAAGGCCGTGTCGTCACCGATATAGCCGTAGATAATGTCGATGCCGCCTTCGCCATACATCAGATCATGGCCGAGGACGGTGTCGCTGGCAAAGTCACCTACGATGGTGTCGTTGCCATCGCCGCCCCAGATGGTGTCGGTACCGGCCGCGCCGCGCAGCGAATCGTTGCCGATGCCGCCGTAGAGCAGGTCGTTATCCACGCCGCCGTCAAGCCAGTCGTTGCCATCGCTGCCGTTGATGGTGTCGTTTCCGATATGGCCGTATATGGTGTCGTCGCCCGTGTTGCCCATCAGGCTGTCGGCGCCGCCGATGGTGGCGGCGAGGTTGTCGCCATAGATCACGTCGGCATTGGTGCCGCCGTCGATTGTGTCGTTGCCCGCCGCGCCGTAGAGCGTGTCGTTTCCGGCATAGCCGTTGATGACGTCATCGCCGCCGTTGGTGTTGATGTTGTTGGCCAGGTCATTGCCCTGAACCGTATCATTGCCTTCACGCGTGACGGCGTTTTCGATGTTGGCGTTGTAAGCGGTCCATACGTCCGTCTGGCCAAGGTGAGTACGGTTATCGAGACCGGCGCGCAGGTCGATGGTGACGTTGCCGACATAGTTCTGCGCAACGGAATACGTGTCCACCCCACCGCCGTCCCAGATGGTCTTTTTGTACATTGAGCCGTCGAAAATGTAGAAATCATTGCCGGAATGGTAGGCGGTATTGGCGCCATAGACCGATTGCAGCGCGGCGATGTCCAGAATCTGATAGCCCTGCGGAGCGCTGTTCTGATAGGCGCCGTTGACAATGCCCTCGCTGGCATATTGGCCACCATTGTAGGACATGACGGTGCCGTCCATGGTGTAGGCGGGGTTGTCGCCCACATTGCCGGGGTGGCTGAGGCCCATGGCGTGGCCGATTTCATGCGTCATCACCGCGTAGTTGAAGCTGCCGATGGCATAATCCGTACGGCGTTCGGCCACGTTGTCCATCGTGATGTCGGTACCGCTGGAGCTTGGGAAATAGGCAACCCCGATGGTGCCCCACTGTGAGCCGTAATTATCCAGGTCGCCGGTCCAGAATTTCATGGCCGCGGTGTTGGTGCCGGTTTCCACGAAATGAACGTTGATGA
Organism: bacterium; assembly: GCA_016124905.1. Classification (NCBI taxonomy): domain Bacteria; species bacterium. The sequence continues at coordinate 125,756 of WGMV01000011.1, read as the reverse complement.
TGCTTTCCAGCTGGGCGAGCACGGAGCGGGCAGCGGCCTCCTGCTGGGCGGTCATGACCGTGCGGCCATGCGCGGCGATTTCGGTGTCGTAATTGGCCTGGTTGGTGGTAGTGGCGTCGAAACTGTAAGTGATGTTGATTTTGCCGCTGGAGGAGGTGACGCCAGGCATGCCGACGGTCCATTTGTTACTGTACATCCGCAATGCGGCGATGTCGTCGCTCAGAGAAAATTGCGGGCTGTTGCTCCAGTTGCCGTCGTTTGTGTCACGGTCTGGGGGCGTGCTGGTGGATGGTGACGTGGTCCCCGTGCCTTCAGAGCTTACTAGATTATAATATGGATTTCCCGGGCCATAATGGTTGTTTTTACCACACAAAATGCACATTTATCCGGTTCCCTGTTTTATTCCGGTTTATCCTTAATGTTTTCATAAAGATGTTAATAAATGATTTTATGAGGACGCTGCCTTCAAAAACTCGCTGAAAAGCTTGAGCGGCACGGGCAACTGGTGGCGGCTGGCATAGTAAAGATAATAGCTGTGGTGGGCGGATGACCAGTCCAGCAGCAGGGGCACCAGAATACCTCTGGCAATATCCTCGCGGATATAGGCCTCCACCATGTAGGCAATGCCCAGACCATCGCGCGCGGCCTGCATCATCAGGCCCACATCGTTGACGATAAGGGGGCCGTCTACGGCAATTTCCACTTTCTTCTTATGCCGCTCAAACTCCCAGTGCATGGGTTGCGACTCATCTCCGCGGCGGAAGCGGATGCAGGCGTGGCGCTGGAGATCTTGCGGGGTTTGCGGCGTGCCGTGCGTGGCGAGATAGGCCGGGGAGGCCACGGCGATCACGCGGGATTCGGGGCTGGCGCGAACCACCACCATGTCCTGCGCGATGCGGCGGCCGTAATGGATGCCCGCGTCAAACCGCCCCGAGACAATGTCACGGATGTTGTTATTGACTTCAATATCCAGGGTAATGGCAGGATAGGCTTCCATGAAACCCTTGAGCATGGGGGCGATGATCATTTGCGCGGGAATGGTGGAGATGCTCAGGCGCAAGGTGCCGGTGGGGGTATCACGAAAGTAACTGATGGAATCCACAGCGCTTTGCACCTCGGCAAAGGCAGGGCGAATGCGCCCCAGCAGGCGTTCGCCCGCTTCGGTCAGGGAGACGCTGCGTGTGGTGCGGTGAAACAGGCGAATGCCGAGCCGGTCTTCCAGCGAGCGTATGGTCTGGCTCAAGGTTGAGGGGGCAATGCCCAGTTGCCGGGATGCCTTGGCAAAGCCGCCCGTGTCCGCAATGGCGATAAAAGCGCCCAATTCGGCGTATTCGCTGCCGCGCATTATTCGTTCCTGACGAATAGTTCATGCGCATTATATGGTATTATCAATGGAACCGCAAGCGGTTACACTGGCTGAAACATTAAGGTAGACGAGTTGTGCCATGAAAAATGACAAAAACAACTGGCTGAAGCGTAACCGCCGCGGATTGCTGATTGGCGGGCCCGTGTTGTTTTTGCTGATTGCGGGCGTGATCTATTTTACCGGCGGGCGTTACATTTCCACCGACGATGCCTATGTGCAGGCCGCAACGACCCAGGTAAGCGCAAATATCAGCGCGCGTGTGGTGGAGGTTGCCGTGCATGACAACCAGAAGGTCAGAAAGGGCGACCTTCTGTTCAAGCTCGATGACCGGGAATTTGTCATTGCCGTGGCGGATGCCCAGGCGAAGCTGGCCAGCGCCAAGCTGGATGTGGGCGCCATGAAGGCAACCTATCTTCAACGCGTGGCGAACGCGCAGGCGGCGAAGGACACGGCAGCCTACCAGCAGCGCGAACTGAACCGCCAGGAGAAGCTGGCCAAACAGGGGATTTCTTCCAAGGCGCAACTGGACCAGGCGCGCCATGACCTCACCCATGCGCAGCAGGAACTGGCCGCGGCCGAGCAGCAACAGGCCAATGCATTGGCGGCATTGGGGGGCGCCCCGGAAATCGCCGTGGATGACCACCCGACGGTGCAGCAGGCACAGGCCGCGCTGGACCGGGCCGAGCTCGATCTTTCCTACACGGTGGTGACGGCGCCATCGGACGGTATTGTGGCCAAGGTTGAGCAGTTGCAGGCCGGTAATTACGTCAATGCGGCCAAACCGCTTTTTTCCCTGATGTCGGACAGCGATGTGTGGGTGGAGGCCAATTTCAAAGAGACCGAGCTTGTGCATATGCGCCCCGGCCAGCATGCCGTGGTGAAAATAGACAGCTATGCGGGCAAGGAGTTCAAGGGCGTGGTGGAAAGCACCAGCCCGGGAACGGGGTCGAGCTTTTCGCTTCTGCCGCCGGAGAATGCCACCGGCAACTGGGTGAAGGTGGTGCAGCGCGTGCCGGTGCGCATCCGGCTGGATCAGGTGAACCGGGATGTTGCGCTGCATGCCGGGCTGAGCGCCAAGGTGGAGGTGGATACGGAATATTCGCGTCTCGGGGGCGGCAGGCATGACCGGTAAACCAGAGGAATCCCTCGAGCAGATGATGGAGGATGAGGGCATCGGCGCCCTTCCGAAGCAGCCGCCGCGCAGCCCGGTGGAGATGCCTGAACTGAACCACCGGCTCATCACTTTCTCCGTTATGGCGGCCACCGTGATGCAGGCCATCGACAGCACCATTGCCAATGTGGCATTGCCGCGCATGCAAGGCACGCTTTCGGCCACGCAGGACCAGATGAGCTGGGTGCTGACCTCCTACATCATCGCCGCGGCCATCATGATTCCGATGACGGGCTGGCTGGCGGGGCGCTTCGGCCGTAAAAAGGTGTTCCTGATTTCCGTGGTGGGGTTCACCGTGGCTTCCGCCCTGTGCGGTATGGCCGGTAGCATTGGCGAGATTGTGCTGTTCCGGCTGTTGCAGGGAATCTCCGGCGCGGCGCTGGTGCCACTTTCGCAGGCGGTGATGTTTGATATCAACAAGCCGGAGGATTACGGCAAGGCCATGGCCATGTGGGGCGTGGGCGTGACGATGGGGCCCATCCTCGGCCCGGCGCTGGGTGGCTGGCTGACGGAGAATTACAGCTGGCGCTGGGTGTTTTATATCAATGTGCCCATTGGCATTCTGGCGTTTCTTGGGCTTTCTGCCGCTATGCCGGAGACGAAGAAGCAGATCAGCCGGTTCGATTTTTTCGGTTTCATCACCTTGAGCCTGGCGCTGGGGGCGTTGCAGCTGATGCTTGACCGGGGCGAACTGAAAGACTGGTTCAGCTCGCCGGAAATCGTGATCGAATGCATGGTGGCCTCCATCGCCTTCTATCTTTTTGTGGTGCATATGCTGACGTTTCAAAAGCCGTTCGTCAGCCCCGAGTTGTTTGCCGACCGCAATTTCCTGACCGGGAATGTGCTGATTTTCGTGGTGGGGGTGGTGCTGTTCGCCACGCTCGCGCTGCTGCCGCCGATGCTGCAGCATGAAATGGGGTATCCGGTGGTGCTGACAGGGCTGGTGACCGCGCCGCGCGGGGCTGGCACGATGATTGCCATGATCCTGGTGGGACGGTTGACCGGCAAGGTGGATATGCGGCTGGTGATGGCCACCGGCCTCAGCCTCACGGCATTCTCCCTTTGGCAGATGACGCATTTCAATTTGCTGATGGATGAACGGATGGTGATAAGCTCCGGCATTCTGCAGGGGTTTGGCATCGGGCTTTCCTATGTGCCGCTTTCCACGCTGGCATTCGGCACCTTGCCCGTGCATTTGCGCAACGAGGGCACGGCATTTTTTAACCTGTTGCGCAATATCGGCAGCGCCATCGGCATTTCCGTGGTGCAGACCATGCTGACGCAAAAGACCCAGAGCATGCATGCCTACATGGCGGAGCATATCACGCCCTATAATCTGGGCGATATGGCATTCGATGCCCACCATATCGATACCGGCAGCCGGGCGGGCATGGCCATGCTGGATGGCATGATCACCAAGCAGGCGGCCATGATCGCCTATCTGAACGACTTTAAATTGATGATGGTGATTACCATTGCCGTCATCCCCCTGTTGCTGCTGCTGCGCCGTCCCGCGCGCAAGCCGAATGCGCAGCATGCCGCCGTGATGGAGTAGTTATGAAACATGCTGTTGTCATAAGCCTTGCCGCCTTTCTAAGCGCTTGTACCGTCGGGCCGGATTTCAAGGCGCCCGATGCTCCGGCAACGGAGCGCTACACCGTTGAGACCGACCTGCTGACGGCGGACCAGCATGTGACCATGGGTAAGCAGGTGCAGGCGGAGTGGTGGACGTTGTTTGCCTCGCCGCAACTGGATGAGGTAATGGCCAGGGCGATGAAGGAGAATTACAGCATTACCGCAGCGCGTGAAGCCATGGCACAGGCCGAAGAGGCCGTGAAGGCGGAGCAGGGTGGGCTGTTGCCTCAGGCCAGGCTGGATGCCAGTGCCGGGCGACAGAAATACGGCGTGGCGATGTTTGGTTCGTCCAATTTTTCCATTCCACCTTTCACCTATTATGAAGCGGGGCCGGCCTTCAGCTGGGATCTGGATTTGTTCGGCGGAAAGCGCCGCAGCGTGGAGCGTCAGCAGGCGATGGCGGAATATCAGGCGCATGAGCTGGGTGCCGCTTATGTGGAACTGACGGCGAATGTGGTGACGCAGGCCCTGGCCATTGCCGCTGCGCAAGCTGAAATCGACGCCACCCAGCGCATCATCGAAGAGGATGAAAAAACGCTGAAGCTGGTAAAGGCGGCATTCGAGATCGGTACGGAAACCAGGGTGAGCATTCTGACCACGCAAAGTCAGCTGGACAATGCGCAGGCGGAGCTGCCAGCACTGCGCCAACGGCAGAGCGTGGCACGCCATGCCCTGTCCATTCTGGCGGGCCAGGCCCCGGCGGACTGGACGCCGCCGGAATTTGCGCTTTCGCAGTTTGCGCTTCCCAGCGAATTGCCGGTAAGCCTGCCGTCTGAGCTGGTGCGCCGGCGGCCGGATATTCGCGCGGCGGAAGCCAACCTGCATGCAGCCAGCGCGGCTGTCGGCGTGGCGACGGCCAATCTTTATCCGAATATCCGATTGTCGGCTTCAACGATGCAGGAGGCTCTGACGCCGGGTGACCTGTTCAAGAGCGTGAGCAATGCCTGGTCGCTGGCGGCGGGGCTGACCGCGCCGCTTTTCAGCGGAGGAACGTTGAGTGCGGAAAAGCGCGCAGCCGAGCATGCCTACCAGCAGGCGCTGGCGCAATATAAGCAAACCATCCTGACGGCGTTCGGCCAGGTGGCGGACGCGCTGACGGCGCTGGACCATGATGCTGCCGCCATCGCGGCACAGCAGCAGGCGCTGGATACGGCCAAGGCATCGCTTGCGCTTTCGCGCAAAAGCTACGAGGCAGGCAATACGGGCGTGCTGCAGATACAGGATGCGCAGCGTCAGCTGGCGCAGGCGCAACTGGGCCTTAGCCGCGCCATCAGCCAGCGCTATATGGACACGGCCGGATTGTTTGTGGCGCTTGGCGGTTCGCCCGTCTCTAGTCAAACAAACTGAAGGTGAGCTCCAGATAGAAGAAGTGCGACGGCTCGTTGCGGCTGGTGTTTTCGGTAAATTCACCGGGCTCGAAATAGGCATAGCCGGTGGTGGCCTCGACATGGGGCATCAGCTTCTGCCGCAGGCGCATGTCGAATTCCTGGCCGATGAAATCGCCGCTTTGACCGCTGGAATCACGCAGGTTGGCATTGTTCCAGCGGTCGGTATCGCTGGCCAGCCAGTAGAGGCTGTAACCGGCATCGAATTTCGTGTCCCTGGCGGGTTGCAGTTCCAGGCGTGCTTTTGGGGTGCTGATATTTTCCCACTGGAAATAATCGTTGGCCGACCAGGGGCGGCCAAAGCCGTAGAAGCGCTCAAAGCGGTTGCTCTCATCGTCGGTGGGGTCTTCATCGCCGCTGCCGTAGCCGTATTTCATGCTGAGGCGAGGCTTCCACGGCATGTCGAACCGGTATCCGATTTCCGCAACGGCGCCCAGTGCCTCAACGTCATCGCCGTCGCTCTCGCCGAACTGATAGATCAGGCTTGCATCGTAATCAAAGCCGCTTTTGCCGAAATAGCCGTAAGCGCGCAGGCCCGGTGAATGGATGGTGCGTTCTGGCAGCCCGTTGTCATCGCCCTGGTCCAGACGAAAATAGAAAGGCTCCAGGGTGATGGTATCGGAATATTGCCGCCAATGGCCGATGGCGCCGGTGAACCAGACATCCTCGTTGCGACGGTCGACGGAGTAAAGCAGGCGGCGCATGGGTTGCAGGGCGAAGAGCTCAAGCTCCCAGTCGTTGCTGTCCTGCCCGAGTAGGGCGCGCACGCCCTGAAAGCTGTTGGTGGTGTTGCGCCATTCGTTGCGGGCGATGAGGCGGCGGTCCAGCGTCTCAAATGCCATGCGACCGGCGCGGATGCTGAGCGGGCGGTCATCGCCGAGGGCGTCCTTGAAATAGAGTTCACCATAGGCCTGGATGAATTCCGCCTGGTTCACGTCGCGGTCGTCGCGGGCAAATTGGCTATGCGTGCGTTCGGAATCGGTGAATTCCACGGTGAGGCGAAGCGGATCGGCGATGTTTTTGACGCCCAGATAGGCGCGTGTACGGAACAGGAAGGGATCGTCGACGCTTTCCGCGGGGCGGCGGTAGTCATTGTCGCGGTGTTCGTAGCGCATGCGGTGCACCAGTCCGGCATCCAGCCAGTCAAGATTCTTGAAAGCATCCATGCCGGTGTCGCTCAGGGTGCGGACATAGCGCGGCGGGTCGCTTTCCCGTTGCGTGCTGTAGCTTGGGCTTTCGACATAGTAATTTTTTTTATCGTCGCCGGTGGCGGCGGTTTCCTCCGCCCACAGGGGCATGGGCTGCAACAGGAAGATCAGGGTGGCGGGCAGCAGGCGTTTGGGCATGGTGGCTCGTGTTTTATGGAAAACATATGCCGGGGGAGTGCGGTCACCTGACCCTGCCATGGCAATCTGGCATGAAGCGCAAAGGCTTGCAAGGATTAGAAACGCAACGCGCTTGGCAAATAAGGGGCTATGCTGGCGGGGCGTGTTGCGCTATAAGGCTTGCCCTTTTGCTTGCAGGAATCGCCGTGGCACAACGTCCGTCCAATCTTTTCATCATCTTCCTGCTGGGCGCCATGAGCGTCATCAGCCCCTTTGCGATTGATATGTATCTGCCGGCTTATGGGGTGATTGCCAAAGACTTCGACGTGCCGAGCGCGGTCATTGCGCTGACGCTGTCGAGCTATTTCATCGGCATGGCGATCGGCCAGGTGTTCTATGGCCCGCTGCTGGACCGGTTCGGACGGAAAAAGCCCCTGATCTGCGGGCTCGGGCTTTTTGTGCTGGCATCAATTTTGTGCGCGTTCGCGCCGAATATCCAGGTGCTGATCGTGCTGCGCTTTCTGCAGGCGATTGGCGGCTGCGTGGCGGGGGTGGCATCGCTGGCGATGGTTCGCGATGTATTCCCCGTTAATGAAGGCGCGCGCATCCTTTCGCGCCTGTTCCTGTTCATTTCCGTTTCGCCTCTGCTGGCGCCGACGGTGGGTGGGGCCATCATTCTGGCTTTTGGCTGGAAGGCCGTGTTTGTTGCGATGGCGCTGATCGTGACGGCGATCGTGGCGCTGATCTGGTTCCAGCTGCCGGAGACGCACCAGCCGGATGCGGACATCTCCCTCAAGCCGATGCCGATTCTGCGCGAGTATCTGGCCATTCTGCAACATCCGCGTTTTGCGACCTATGCCCTGTCCGGCGCGTTTTCCTTTGCGGGGCTGTTCACTTATGTGGCCGGGTCGCCCATTATTTTCATGGAGAATTTTCATTTGAGCGCGCAGGCTTACAGCATGGTATTCGGCCTGCTGGCAATGGGGTTTATCGGCGGCAGCCAATTGAATGCTCACCTGCTGAAAAAATATGATAGCGAGACGATCTTCAACCGTATCCTGTTCTTACAGGCGGCAACGGGCTGCGTGTTCATGCTTGGAATGGCGGCCGGCTGGTACGGGCTGGCGGGCACGCTGGTGCTGTTTTTTATCTTCCTGTCCTGCACGGGGCTGACCTACCCGAACGCAGCGGCGATCGCCCTTGCGCCTTTTTCCAAAAACGCGGGCAGCGCATCGGCCCTGCTCGGCTTTTTGCAGCTTGGAACCGGCGCAGTGATTTCCACCGGCATCAGCCTGTCCGATTCACGCGATAGTTTTCCCATCATCGCCATTCTAGGTGTAACGTCGTTGCTTGGCCTTATTACCGTGCGGCTTGGCCGCAGGCGCGCCATGGCCAGCCCGGTCAGCGAATAGCAGCCATTTGATTTTTCTGGAAGAAAGCTCAGTTGCGAATAATTCGCAACATGCTGTGTTTTAGTGATTTTTTACCTGTAGCACCAGGCTTGGCCATTTTTTGCTGATGCCGGATGTGGGACAGTGAGCCTCCATACCCATAGGAGAGAAACATGGATATTTACAGCTATCTCAAGAAAGACCACCGCGCCGTTGCCAAGCTCATGGAAGAGCTGCTGGCCACCAAGGATGTCAAAACCCGCCGCCTGATCTTTACCCAGATCAAGCAGGAATTGACCCTGCATGCCGATTCGGAAGAGGCTACGTTTTATAACGCCATTGAAAAAGCCACCCGTGCGCAATCCGTCCAGGAGCAGATGGAACATGCGGACGAAGAGCATGACGAAATTCGGGAATATCTGGAAAAGCTCAGCAATGAGCCGATGGAAAGTGAATCCTGGATTGAAATGTTTGGCGAATTCAAACATTCCGTGACGCACCATGTGGATGAAGAAGAGAATGACGTGTTTGAAAAGGCCAAAAAATACCTCTCCGATGAGCAGGCCACCCAGCTTGCCAAAGAGATGGACGCCATGAAAAAGCAGATGATGAAGCAGAAAATGGCGGCGTAATGCCGTTTGTCCCTGAAAGCCCGGCCGGTTGCGGCCGGGCTTTTTTTATGGCTCAGGAAAAAATGAAATCGGTATTATCCAGCGTGAGATGCCCTGCAAGGTAGAGCACGAAATGCCTGCCATAGTCGCTTACCTGCGTCACGCCGGATGCGGCGAGGTAGGTGTAGTTCAGCATGGTGCCGAAAGCCGCCGCCGTGCCGATGCCCGTATAGCCGAGGCCGACCGTGTTGATGCGGTCATCGGCGGGGTTGAAATCCATCAGCCAGTCGATGCCATTGACCGGATTTGAGAAGGCCTTGCTGTTATACACAAACATATCGTTGTCGGCGCCGCCATAGAGCACGTCGCTGCCCAGCGCGCCGTTGAGGCTGTCATTTCCGGCATAGCCCCACATGCGGTCGTTACCGGTGCCGCCTACCATGATGTCGTTACCGCCGGTCAGGTCGGTTGCGGCTTCACCATAGAGAAAATCGTTGCCGTCGTCGCCTTTGATGGTGTCGTCGCCTGTGCCGCCCACCAGCGAATCGGCGCCTGAGCCACCGCTGATGGAGTCGTTATCGGCATTGCCTTCCAACCAGTCATTGCCGTCGTCGCCGCTGAGGGTGTCGTTGCCATTCATGCCATAGAGGCGGTCGTTATCGTTGTTGCCACTCACGGTGTCGTTACCGCCATAGGCGTAGATCGTGTCGTTGCCGGCATTGCCGATCAGCCGGTCGTCGCCATTAAGGCCGCTATTGTCATCGCCAAAGATAAAATCGTTGTTATTGCCGCCGTCCACCCAGTCGTCGCCCAGCCCGGCATAGATGGAATCGTTACCGTTATAGGCATAGACCGTATCGTTGCCCGCATTGGTGTTGATGGTGTTGTGAAGGTCGTTGCCGAAAACCGAATCCGCCCCGCCACGGGTGATGGCATTTTCAATGTTGGCGTTGAAGGCGGTCCAGACATCCGTCTGCCCCAGATGAGTGCGGTTCTCAAGTCCTGCGCGAAGGTCGATCGTTACGGCCCCGGCAAAGGCGGGGGCTACGGAATAGGTGTCGATGCCGCCGCCATCCCAGACGGTTTTTTTGTACATCGAGCCGTCGAACTCGTAGGTGGTATCGGTTGCGTTGTAAGCACGGTTGGCTCCGTAAACGGACTGAAGAGCGGCGATATCGAATATCTGATATCCCTGGGGAGCGCTGTTGATGTAGGAACCGCTGACATAGCCATCGGTGGAATAATGGCCGTCATTGTAGGACATGACCGTGCCATCGCTGTTATAGGCGGCATTCGGCCCGTAACCGCCGGGATGGCTCAGCCCCATGGCATGCCCCATTTCATGAATGAGGGCGGCATAGTTGAAGCTGCCCGCGGCATAGGCTGTGGCGCGTTCGGCCACATTATCCAGCGTGACATCCGACCCGCTGTTGCTTGGGAAGTAAGCAATGCCGATGGTGCCCCATTGAGAGCCATAGGTGGGAAGATCGCCCGTCCAGAATTTGATGGCGGCGCTGTTGGTGCCGGTTTCCACAAAATGAACGTTGATGATGGATTCCAGCTCAACCAGGATGGCGCGGGCGGCAGCTTCCTGCTGAACCGTCATCACGGTGCGGCCCTGCGCGGCGATGGCGGTGGCATAATTGGCGTTGTTGGGGGTGGTGGCGTCAAAGCTGTAGGTGATGTTCAGCTGACCGCCGGACGTCGTCACACCGGGCATGCCGACCAGCCATTGGCTATTACCGACGCGAAGGGCGGCGATGTCGTTGCTTAACATGGGGCAAATCCGGCAGCAGGTGAATGTCTCAGCCTGCCAGAAAAGCATTAATAAATGCCACCGGCAAGCGGAAGATAGCGATGGCGGCGGCGCAAGAGCTCTGCTACCCACGGGGCATGACAGCAGCGTTTGACCATGATGTGTTGATTCTGGGTGCCGGGGCGGCGGGGATGATGTGCGCCCTGACGGCAGGGCAGCGCGGCAAACGCGTGCTGCTTTTGGACCATGCGGCCAAGGTGGGGGAGAAGATACGGATCTCCGGCGGGGGGCGGTGCAATTTCACCAATATCCATGCCACGCCGCAGCATTTCCTGTCGGAAAACCCGCATTTCTGCGTTTCCGCGCTTAAGCGCTATACACCGCAGGATTTTTGTCGGATGGTGGAAAAGCACGGCATTGCCTACCATGAAAAGACGTTGGGGCAGTTGTTCTGCGATGGTTCCTCACAGCAGATCATCGACATGCTGCTGGCGGAATGCGCGGCGGGCAAGGTGGAAATACGGCGCCATGCCGCTGTGGCCTCCATCCGCAAAACCGAGAGCGGTTTTGAGCTTGAAACCAACCAGGGGCAGTTTACCGGCAGGGCGCTGGTGGTGGCCACGGGGGGCAAATCCATTCCCAAAATGGGGGCAACGGGTTTTGGGTTTGAGGTTGCCAGACAGTTCGGCCTCAAGGTGACGGAAACGCGCGCGGCGCTAGTGCCGGTGACCTTTGAAGGCGCCATGCTGGATTATGTGCAGGGGCTGGCTGGCGTGGCGGTGCCGGTGGCCACGGCCCGCATGGGGAAAACCGAATTCCGGGAGGCGGTGCTGTTTACCCACCGCGGCATGAGCGGGCCGGCCATTCTCCAAATTTCTTCCTACTGGAAAGAGGGGGAGGCCATAAGCCTTGACCTGTTGCCGGATGAGGACCTGAGCGCCTTGCTGAAAGCGGCCAAACAGGGCAACCCGAAGCAGGAACCCGCCACCGTGCTTGCCCAGCATCTGCCGAAGCGGCTGGCGCAGCGCAAGGTGGCGGATGAGGGAATGGAGGGGGCCAGGCTTGCCGATCTTTCGCATGCGGCATTGCAGAAACTGGCCGACAGGGTTCAACGCTGGGAGCTATACCCTAATGGAACCGAGGGGTATCGCACAGCGGAGGTCACGCTGGGTGGGGTGGATACAAGCGGGCTTTCCTCGCAGACTATGGAAAGCAAACAGGTGCCGGGGCTTTATTTCATCGGCGAAGTGGTGGATGTGACCGGCCATCTGGGCGGGTTTAACTTCCAATGGGCCTGGGCTTCCGGGCGCGCCTCTGGGCAGAGCGTTTAGCGCCGGCTGGTTTTTTAGCCGGGCCGGCCGCTTTTTTCCTGAGGGGGTTCTTATCCAGGATAACGTTGGGAATGTTGGTGTCGCTTCGGCCGTGCTTCAGGCGGTTTCTGGCATGTTCGGCGATATCCTCATAGCGTTCATGCAGCGCTTCCAGTTCCTTTTCGTTTAACTCCTCCAGGTCCAGCAGGACTGTGTGCGCACCTCTCGTGGCGCGGATCAGTTCATCCAGCTTCAGTTGGATGGCGACGCTATCGCGGTTCTGGGTGTTTTGAATGAGGAACACCATCAGAAAGGTGATGATGGTGGTGCCGGTGTTGATGACCAGCTGCCAGGTGTCGGAAAAGCCGAATACCGGGCCGGAAACTACCCATGTCACGATGGTGCCAAAGGCAAGGGCGAAGGCATAAGGGCTGCCTGTCCAGCTGGCGGTTCGTTTGGCGAAACGCTGAAACCAGCCATGATTTTTAGCCATATATCACCCCGCCTTGCGGTGTTCGCCCATTTGGGGAGGTGTATCGGTGATTTTGGCTTTTGCCAAATGAAACAATTGCACCATGGTGCTGGAGGGGGCGTCCCAGTATTCCGCCAGGTGGGCGTCGAATTTCAGCAGGGCGAGGTCGGGATCGCTCTTGCCTTCGGGAAACCAGGCTTCCACGAACATGTTCCAGAATTCATCCATCAGGGCTTTATCGCGGATGATTTCCGCCGTGCCGGAAAGGGAGATATAGGATTCGTTCGCCACATCGGCATAGCTGATGGAAACCTGGTTGTATTTGGCGATTTCCTGCGCTTTACCATGGGTGGCGGAGGTAAAATAATAAAGCGAGCCGTTATCGAACTGCTTGTTGACGTGCTGCATGGGGCGGGAATGGACGAAGGTGCCGTTCCAGGTGGTGAGCATACCCGTTTTGATGGGCTTGATGAGGGACCAGAGTTTTTCTTTTTCCTGTTGGCTTAGCATGGTTATCTCCTGAATAAATCCTGCATCAAGCTTCAGGAAAAGCGGATTAATTTTCTATGCGAATTTAATAGACAAGATCCCAGCCCACGGCTTTGGGGCCTTTGACCGGCGGAGCTTTGTAGATGCCATCATAATAGGCATTCAAGCCTTTGAGGAAGCGCTGCTCGTAAGCGGGCATCATGCCGGGCGTCAGGCGATGGGTGTTGTCGTGAATGGCATCGAACAGGTAATTCACCACCTTGTCAGGGTGATAGTGAACGGGGTCGTAGTAATTGGCGAGGTCGGTGGTGATCCATTGCACATCGTCAAAGCCGAACAGGCGGGCGTTTTCGTAATGCGACAGGCGCTCGACGAAGCAGCGTTCATAGCCGATCTGGATTTCATAGAAATCCTTCTTGAACTTTGCCTGTGCCTTGTCGCGCCGGAGGGACTGAACGGCATAGGCGTAGGGCGGAAAGAGCATGTCCACTTTTGTGCCACGTGCCTGCATGGTTCTGACGAATTGTTCTACGCGGTCGAGCTCGGTTTTATAATCCGTGCAATCCACCTTGGGCGGGGTGAAGGTGAGGTGTGGGTGTTGTTGGATGAAGGCGGCGATGCCGGCGATGTTTTCCGGCGAATTGAAGCGGCGGTAGCCGGATTCGCGATAGCGGTATTGTTTTTCCGGGTAGGCGCTGCTGCGCACCCATAATTTGCCGCTGGTGAGGAGGTAATAGCTGCCGGTGAGTGCCTCGGTGGAATACCAGTAACGGTAATCATCCCACAGGGAATGGTTGTAGAGAAAATCCGTAAAGCGTTTGCGGAGCGTGGTTTCACGGCTGGGAAAGGTGAGATCGAGCGAGAGGTAGACATAGCTTGGCTGCCCGGCGTTTTCCATGGCATCCATGAGTTTGGAAAGCTCGCCGAAAGTAATGCCGTTCATGGAGAAATTGCGCACGGGCACATCACCATAGGCCCGTTGAAAATGTTCCGGCCGGAAGATGATGTTATTGCTGGCGCCGAGCGCCCATACGGCGCCGGGTTTATCGTAAGCGGCGTTCCAGAAAAGGTAGGAGACATTGTGGATGAGTCCGGGCTTCAGCCATTGGTAGGACGCGCGCCAATGGTAGAGGTTAAAGGGATCCAGCCAGATGGTGCCCGCACCCCAGACACCGAGCAGCAGTAGCGGAATGGCATAGCATAACGCGATGCAGAGGCGAAGCTTGCTGGCGGTTGGTTTTGCCGGTTTGGTCATCAGAAGGCGAAATAGATGAAGGGTGAGGTTTCGTGCATGAAGACGCCCGCCATGCCGAGGAAAATCAACAGACCCGCCAGGATGGCCGCGCGCAATGAGCCGACGGCGAAGAATGGGCGAAGGCGCGGATACAGCCATTGCTGCACGCGGTTGTGGGCCTCCAGCGGCATGTAGGCCGTCAGCTGCAGCGCATGGGGCAGCATGTGCAGGCACAGCAGCAGGGCGGCGATGAGCGCACCGTTTTCCAGCATGGCAAGGAAGTGGGTGGAGGTGCCGAGCGCCACCGGATCAAGCCAGGTGTCATAGGGCACGCGTTCGAAAAAATAACCGTCGCGGCTGGGCAGGATGGCGTATTTGCCCATCATGGATTGCAGGATGTTGCCCGCACGGCCAAGGCTATGGGCGCGGAAAAAGACGCAGGCGATGTTGAAGCTCAAGAGCGTCAGCGCATGGGCCAGCAGGTAGGGCAGGCGAAAGCCGATGCGCTTCCAGAGCATCACCCACAGCACACCGCCGCCGTTGAACAGGCCGAAGATAATGGCTTTCAGGCTGCCCTCGTGCCAGAGCCCGATGGTGGTGAACATGACGGCGGTGATGGGGATGGAAAGCAGGAAATGAATATCCGCCGGTTTCATGCCGCGTTTGGAAAGCGGGGCGAACCAGCGGCGGAAAATCCAGAAAGAAAGCGGTGTGAAGAGATAATCGCGGAACCAGCCGGTCATGGTCATGTGCCATCGGCTCCAGAAGCCGACCATATCGCGCGCAATCATCGGGGAATTGAAGTTGATGGGCAGGTGGATGTTGAACATCAGCCCCACGCCGACGGCCATTTCGGAATAACCGGCAAAATCGAAATAAAGCTGAAACGTGTAGCAGAGAGAGCCGACCCAGGCCTCCAGCATGCTTGCATCGGGGCCGTAGTCGAAAAAGAAATCCGCATAGGTGGCGAGGCTGTCGGCGATGATGGATTTTTTAAACAGGCCGATGGCGAAAATGATCAAACCCTGATGGACGTGGTTCCATTTGATGAAATGGTTACGCGGGCTGGCGAATTGCGGAATGATCTGCTTATGGTTGACCAGCGGCCCGGCAAGCAGGTGAGGGAAGAAGGTGACGAAAATGACGTAATTGATGAATTTATATTCATGCGCCTTGTTCTGAAAGCTGTCGATCAGGTAGGCCAGCTGCTGGAAGGTGAAGAAGGAGATGCCGAGCGGGAAAGCCAGCTTCAGCAGGGTGAAATTGGTGCTGATGCTGTGATTGAGGAAATCCAGAAAGGGATCGGTGTATTTGTAAAGTGACAGCAGGCCCAGATTAACCAGGATGGCGCCGATGAAGAGGGTTTTGCGGATGCGCCCTTCCGTTTTTTTCATGCCATGCACGGCAGTGAAGTTGAACAGGATGGAGCCGAGCATCAAGGGCAGAAAGGTGAGATCGGAAATGGCATAGAAGGTGATGTTGGCCAGGCAGAGCCAAAGGCGTGCTGCTTGACTGAGGCGGAGCTTGTAGAACAGAAAATAGCCCGCCACCGCAATGGGAACGAACAGGAAGATATAGGAAGCAGAACTAAACAGCATGTTTCAATGCAGGCGTTGCGGCGCCGTTATCGACATCGATAAAGGTCTTGTGTGGCGTATAGGCATCGGTTTGCAGGTGGTAATGCCCGGCGGGTTTTTCGGTGGGGGCATCGGCCCAGAGTTTGGGGTAGAAATCCTTCACCAGGCCGTTACGCTCGGTGGGAAGGTATATGCCGTCGATGCTCTCGGCGCCTTCCGCACGGGCGGCGGCGATGAGCTCGTTCATGATGGTGTGTTCCACGCCGCGTTCCAGCACCCGGCAGGACATGACCCAGCTGTCGATCTCCCAGTGTTTTTTATCCTTGCGGGCGATGACGACGCCGATCATGCCGTGGTCGCCGAAGGCGTCGCTCAGGCGCACCTGCCAGCCGAGGATGTTTTTGTCCTGCATGAAGGCGGTGATCTGGTCTTCGTTGTAACGGCGGGTGGTGAGGTTGAACTGGTTGGATTTGTTGATGAGCTGCGCGATGCGCGGGCGGCCGATCTCGTCAAAGGGGCGGATGGTCATTTTCATCTGCAGGGAGGCGAGGTAGTCGTCGTAATTCTCGACCCTGGATTTGATCTCGGCGCGTTTGGCTTCGGCCTGATAGGCTTCGGCGCGTTTGAGGTCGTCGTTATTCAGCGGCAGATGCTCGAAATAACCGGCCATGGCGAGGATGCTGGCGAAGTTGGCGGCATTCTCGCCGACTTCCGGCACCTGCACCTGCGGGAATTCCTGCCGCACGCGGGCGCGTTCGGCCGGGTTGTCGTCGACGAAGACGAGGGATTCGAGGCCGAGGCTGAGCTGCTCGGCTATGGCCTGGATGTTGGTGGCCTTGTCCTGCCAATTCGCTTGGAAGACGGCGATATGATCCAGCTTCAGGAGCATGTCGGGGTGTTTTTCGAACGGTTCGCGGGCAATGTGGTCGGTATTTTTGGAGCAGACGGCCAGCACCACACCACGGCGGCGGTATTCCAGCGCCAGCTGGTGGAGCGCGGCATGGGCCTCCCCGGTGGCGGAGCCGCTGCCGATGGCGATGCCTTCCACACCGTCGTCACCGATGACGCCGCCCCATAGGGTGTTGTCGAGATCCAGCACCAGCGCACGCGAGGCCTTGCCGAACATGGCGGCGAGCAGGCGGCAGAGATGGTCGGCCACCACGGGGGAGAGTTCCAGCGCGAAGGGGGTTTTGGCCTGGTAGAAGCGCGTCATGTCGAACCAGTTGCGCGTGCCAATTTCGCTGGCGAGGGTGGCGACGTCCCAGACGATCCATTCTCCTTTCGCGCCCGCCTGATGGATCAGACGGTTGACGGCGTGGATGAAATGCAATGTGCTGCCCGCCATGCCGCCATCCACGGATGTGACGGAATGAATGGGCGGCACCGGCAGGGTGGCCATGATGACGGGCGCCTTGGTCTGGGCTTTTATGCCCTCGGCCAGGCGCAGGAGGAATTCCTCCGCACGGGCGGTGGCGGCCTCGGCTGCCTCAATATCCAGCAATGCAGCGGGAGAAAGAAAGGCGGCGATGTCGAGCATCAGCAGGGTGGCATCCACCGCTTCGCCATCGAAGGCGTTGCCACGGCCCATAGCGAGCGCGGCTGCGGAATCGTAGGGGGCTTCAATGCAATCCACCATCAGGCCGCGGGCTGGGGCGGCGGCGCGGAGTGCATTGGCAAGATAGCTAAGGGTACGGTTGCCCGCCATGCCGAGCTTGACGGGGCGTAGCGAGCCGAAGTTTTTGCGCTGGGGCCAGAGCCTGGCCATGAGCTGTTCCAGCTTGATCTGCTGGAACATGTCCAGCCGTGCGTTGGCCAAGCGGCGAAGGTCCAGCGCCAGCAGCTTGCCCTGCTCAGGCGTGATGTCGGATTTGGCGGCATCCGCCACGTTGTTCAGGCGGGTTTGCCAGTCTTCGGAAGGCAGGGGACGCCATGGGAAATACGTCATGCTTACCTTGACCTGAAGTTAAGCCGCCTTGCGGGTTTTGCTTTCAATCAGCTTAACCAGCGCGCCGACATTTTTGAGATCGCTGAGTTCGGCGGCGGTGAAGCTGATGCCGAAGCTTTGCTCAATCATCACAATCAGCTGCACGTGGGAGAGGCTGTCCCACTGGCCGACGGATTCGGCGGTGAGCTGCTCGTTCACCGGGCCGGTATATTCGTCGAACATGACGCGGAAGATTTCGGTCAGTTTATCAAAAATCTGTTGCTGGCTCATGCTTGTGGCTTTCTGGCGATGACGACGGTTGAGATGGTGAATTTGAGGGCGCGGGCACGCTCCAGCGTGGAACCGATGACGGGGGCCATGAGGACGTCTTCCACTTCCAGCCCGACGGATTTCACCATGTCGATGAATTCCTCCGGCGTGTTGAAGAGGTAGATATGGTCCGGCGCGGGGGAGTTGATAGGGGCGTTGATGAAGAGCCTTCCGCCGGGTGCGGTGAGGTTGGCGAGGATCTTCAGCGCTTCGACCGGTTGTTCCAGGTGCTCCAGCACTTCGGAGAAGACGATGGAATCGAACTCGCCCACAGGATTTGCAAAAAGGTTTTTCAGTTCCAGAGTGATGGGACGTTGCACGCCCATGGCCTTCAGCGTGGCTTCGGTCATTTTCATGCTGGTTTCGCTCACGTCCCAGCCGGCGATGCTGGCGGCGCGTGGATCTTTGGCGGCGCGGTACAGCAGCAGCCCGTGGCCGGGGCCGACTTCCAGATGGCGGTAGCCCTGCTTGTTGCCGGGCAGGAAGGTCTCGATCAAATACTGAATGACCTGGGTGTGGTTGGACCAGAAGAGATGGCTCAACAGCACGCCATGCATGTATCTGGTCATGAAGTCCTTGTTCGCGTAGACCTCTTTCTCGGCCTGCTCGAAGGTGGCGATGCGGTAGCGGCCGTGGCGGCGGAAATAGAGTTCTTCTTCCAGCATGCGGTCGGTCAGCCATTTATAATCTTCGCAATAGGTGCGGAGCGTGGCGTCATTGCCTGCAATGGCGAGGATATTGGCGGAGAGTTCCTCGATCACCGCGCGTTCGGCGGCGGGGGCCTGCATGCGCTTTTCCACCTGGGGGGCATGGGCGGGGAATATTTCCAGCAGCGTTTTGGAAATCTGTTCAAACGGGCTGCCGGTTACGGGCAACGAGGCGGTGGCGGGCTGAGGCAAGAGACATATCCTTTTGTGAAGCATCCCGATTAGGGCAAAGGTAAGGAAATGACAAGAAAATTGATGGAAATGGACGGGTTTGCAGGCCTTATAATCCGCTCGCTTTTGGGTTTGGAATGGGTGTAGATTGCGGCATCGCATTCATGATGAAAGGTGAGGTGGATGGACTACCGTCAGCTCGGCCGCAGCGGCCTGAAAGTTCCCGTTCTCAGCTTTGGCACCGGCACGTTCGGCGGGTCCAACGAGTTTTTCCAGAAATGGGGCGATACGGATGTGAAAGAGGCCACCCGGCTGGTGGATGTGTGCCTGGAGCATGGCGTCAATTTCTTCGATACGGCGGATATCTATTCCGAGGGGGCATCGGAGGAGATTCTCGGCAAGGCCATCAAAGGCAAAAAGCGCGACGAACTGCTGATTTCCACCAAGGCGACATTTGCCATGAGTGCTAGGCCTAATGATGTTGGGTCCTCTCGCTATCATCTTATCAAGGCATGCGAAGCCAGCCTTAAGCGGCTGGGGACGGAC
Organism: bacterium; assembly: GCA_016124905.1. Classification (NCBI taxonomy): domain Bacteria; species bacterium. The sequence goes on along the minus strand of WGMV01000011.1, from coordinate 106,356 downwards.
CATATCGATGTGTATTTCATGCACGGGTTTGATGCGTTGACGCCGGTGGAGGAAACCTTAAGCGCGCTGGATAATCTGATCATCAGCGGCAAGGTGCGCTATATCGGCTGCTCCAATTTCTCCGGCTGGCATGTGATGAAGTCGCTGGCGACGTCCGAGAAATACGGGCTTGGGCGGTATGTGGCCTATCAGGGCTATTATTCGCTGGTGGGGCGCGATTATGAGTGGGAACTGATGCCGCTTGGCCTTGATCAGGGGCTGGGGCTGATGGTGTGGAGCCCGCTTGGCTGGGGACGCCTGACCGGCAAGATACGTCGCGGGCAGCCGCCGAAGGAAGGACGCCTGGCACAGGGCGGCGATGTGGGCGGGCCGCAGGTGGAAGAGGAGTATCTCTACAATGTCGTGGATGCGCTGGATGAGGTGGCCAAAGAGACCGGCAAAACGGTTTCCCAGGTGGCGCTGAACTGGCTGCTGCAACGCCCGAGCGTGTGTAACATCGTGGTGGGCGCGCGCAATGAAGAGCAGCTGAAGCAGAATCTCGGCGCAATCGGCTGGAACCTGACGCTTGCGCAGGTGGCCAGGCTGGATGCCGCCAGCCATAAGCACCCCGCCTATCCTTATTGGCACCAGATGGGTTTTGATTCCCGCAATCCCAAGCCCGTAGCCTGGTAGGAGACATTATGCCGCATTACCACACGACCTCCTTGATGCTGCAATATTACAAGCTGATGCTTCAGATGCAGCATATGGGCCTGCAAGCGGCGGAGGTGATTTTTTACCGCAGCAACATGATGGCAGAGAGCATGCAGCACCCACATGAAGTGCCTTCCGCCCGGCACATGAACGAGATGCAGCTGATGTGGACGGAAAAGGCGCAAAGCTTTTGGGAGGCCTATTGGCAATCCGCCTCCAGCCTTCAGCAGTCCCAGCTGAAATGGATGGGGCAGGCATTCAATGGCAAGACGTTGCATGGGGAAGAATGGGCTGAGATGACATCCCACCTGATGGATGCGTTCAGCGCGGGCATGAAACCCATTCACCGGGCGGCGCAGTTGAATGCCAGCCGGTTGCGGAAGGATTTCTGATCAGAGGATGGAGCTTTGGGTGTCGGCATTGCGCCACGGGTCGTAGCTGCCGAAGCTCCAGACATAGCCTTCCGGATCGCGGCAGGTATAGCCGCGGCCGCCGTAGCTTTCATCCTTGATGTCGATGATGATTTCCGCCCCGGCTTCCTTGGCGCGGGCGTAATGCGCGTCCACTTCCGGCACGATGATATAGGCCGTCTGGGTATTTTTAGCTCCCGCCTGTGAAGGCGTGGCGGTGAATTTGGCGTAGTCGCCCTGTTTCATGTCCGAGCCGAGCATGATCATGCCGCGTCCGTGGTCGGCGCTTTTGTAGCTAAGCTCGGCATGCAGTATCATGCCATCCTCGCCTTCATACACGGCATGGCGCTGAAAGCCGAAGGCGGCCTCAAGCCAGTCGATCGCGGCGGGTGCGTCCTTGTAACGCAGGCAGGGGATGATGCAGCTTGTCATAGGAGCCTCCTATGGATCGTTGCACATAAAGAATCACGTATTTTCCGGCGTATTTCACCAGATAGTAGAGGGCGAAAATCATATCAGCCCCCCATGCTTAATAGGTGGTGGGCGCATCGCTTGCGGGAAAACTCTCGTCAACCATTTCGTCGACTTGTTTTTCACTCAAGCGATTGCGCATTTTACGCTCCGCCGAAACCAGACGGCTGGGCGTTTTTTGCAGGTTACTGGGATGGCTGCGCCAGCCATCCATGAAGGCGCTGAAACATGACGTGATGAAGGCCATGGGTATCTCCTTGTTGTTTATGCCGCAGGCAAGGGTTTTGCCTGCATTTCATAAACCATAGGGTGACAGCCCATAAAAACGCACCGGGAGAGGGAGTGCTGCGATGTAAAGCTTTGCTAAGGAGGCGTGATTGGGGGGAGCTCCCGTAATCAGGCCGTAATCAGGCCGTAATCAGGATTCTTCCTGCATTTTAGCGAGTTTGAGCTCGTTGATGCGGCTGCCGTCCATGCCCAGCACGGTGATGATGTAGCCCGCATGTTCCAGCGTGGCGCCGCTGGAGGGGATTTCTCCCAGCAGGTGCATCACCAGGCCCGCGAGCGTGTGGAAATCTCCGTCGATTTCGGGGGTGAAGCCGGTGGCGGTTTCCAGGGTCGGCAAGTCGGTGGTGCCATCCACGCGGTAGCTGCCGTCTTTTTGCGGGATGACCAGCGGCTCCTCCTGCTTGTCGGCCTCGGGCATGTCGCCGGCGATGGCTTCCAGAATGTCGGTGGCAGTTACCAGCCCTTCGAAGGTGCCGTATTCATCCACCACCAGGGCCATGTGCGCCTTGTGCTTGCGCATCTGCTCGATGGCGTCCAGCGCGGTGACGTTTTCCGGCAGGTAGAGCGCCTCGCGGGTGATTTCCTTCCAGTTCAGCGCCTTGCCTTTTTTGCCGCCGACGATGGCGGAGAGCACGTATTTTTTGTTGATGATGCCGAGCGGGTTGTCGATGTCGCCATTTTCCACCGCAATCAGGCGGGAATAGGGGGATTTGCACATCTCATCGAGAATGAGGGTATCGTTTTCCGCCACATCCACCCAGGCGACCTCGTGCCGGGGCGTCATGAGGCTGCGGACGGAGCGTTCGCCCAGTTTCAGCACGCCATGGATCATGCTGCGCTCGGTGGCGTCGAACAGCGGCTGTTCGGCATCCTCGTGCACCATGTCGGCGATGGTGTCGCCCACGACAGCGGGTTCCACCCGGCCACCCAGGATGCGGAGCACGGCATCGGCCGTGCGGTCACGCAATGGGCGCTCACCGGCGAAGAAGCGGCGGCGATTGAAGCGGGCCACCTGGTTCAACATCTCGATGAGGATGGAAAAGCCGATGGCGGCGTAGAGATAGCCCTTGGGAATGTGGAAGCCGAAACCGTCCGCCACGAGACTGAAGCCGATCATCAGCAGGAAGCCGAGGCAAAGGATCACCACCGTGGGGTGGCTGTTGACGAACCGGGTGAGCGGTTTGCTGGCCAGCATCATGATGCCGACGGCGATAATCACGGCCATGATCATCAGCGGCAGCTGGTTGACCATGCCGATGGCGGTGATGACCGAATCGATGGAGAAAACGGCATCGAGGATGACGATCTGGAGGATGATGGCCGAAAAACTGGCGTAGACGCGCTGGCCGCCGCTGCCGTGATGGTCGGACTGCTCGCCCTCCAGCCGGTCGTGCAGTTCCATGGTGGCTTTAAAGAGCAGGAAACCGCCGCCGAGCAGCATGATGAGATCCCGCGCGGAGAAGCTGAATTCCTTGTAGGTGAAGAACGGTTCGGTGAGGGTGACCAGCCATGACATGCTGGCCAGCAGAAGGATGCGCATCACCAGCGCCAGGGCGAGGCCGGTGATGCGGCCCTTATCGCGCTGATTAGGGGGGAGTTTGTCCGCCAGAATGGCGACGAAGACCAGATTGTCGATGCCGAGCACCACTTCCAGCACAATCAGCGTCAACAGGCCTACCAGGGCGGTGGGGTCCGTCAGGTGATGCAGCCAGTCTATGGTCATCTCCATTGTCAGGCAGCCTGTGCCAGGGCGTATTTCCGGAGGATATCCTGCATGGCGTCACGCAGGTCGGGGCGCTCCAGCGCATAGGCGATGTTGGCTTCCAGAAAGCCTTCCTTGCTGCCGCAATCGTAGCGGATGCCGTCGAAGCGGAAGCCGAAAAGCGGGCTGCCGGGCAGCATGGCGCGGATGGCATCCGTCAGCTGGATTTCGCCACCGGCGCCTTTTTCATGCTTATCCAGGTAATCAAAAATATCTGGTTGAAGGATATAACGGCCGATCACCGCCAGGGTGGAGGGGGCGTTATCGGGTTTTGGTTTCTCCACCATGTCATATGCGCTGACGAGCTGGGGCTTTTCATCTTTCGTGGCCAGAATGCCGTAGCGGCTGGTATGCTCGCGGGAGACGTTCTGAACAGCCACTAGGTTGCCATCGCCCTTGAGCCCGGCATAGGCTTCCACCATCTGTTTCAGGCAGGGTTTCTGCGGGGCCAGCACCATGTCGTCGGCCAAAAGCACGGCGAATGGCTCATCGCCAATCAGATGGCGGGCGCACCAGACGGCATGGCCGAGGCCGAGCGGCTGCTGCTGGCGGGTGAAGATAAGGTTGCCCGCTTCCGGCAGCCAGCCGATGGTCTGTTCCAGCTCCTGACGCTTGTTTTTCTCACCCAGAATGGTCTGGAGTTCGTAGGCATTGTCGAAATGATTGCTGATAGCGTTCTTGTTGCGGCCCATGATGAAAATGAACTGCTCGATGCCAGCGTCGCGCGCTTCCTCAAAGGCATATTGCACCAGGGGTTTATCCACCACGGGCAGCATTTCCTTGGCCAGCGTTTTGGTGGCGGGTAAAAAGCGCGTGCCCAGCCCGCCCACGGGAAAGACAGCCTTACGAATTTTTTTCATGCGACTTGCTCCGGAATGTAGCCGTGTTGGGTGAAGGCATCGTGCAAGATAGCATCCGCCAGCGCTTTGCCAAGGGCTTTGCCCTGTGCGATGGGTGCAACCTGCCTGCGGCGCACAAGCCAGGCGCCGCTAGGGGCGGCCAGGAGGCCTTCCAGCACCAGCTCATTGGATGCCAGCCGCGTGGCAAAAACCCCAAGCGGGGTGGTGCAACTGCCGTTCATGGCGGCAAGGAAGGCGCGTTCCGCTTCGATGGCCAGGCCTGTTTCGACATCGTGAAGAGGCCCTAGCAACCGGCGTGTGGCGTCGTCGGATGCGCGAATCTCGATGGCAATGGCGCCCTGGCCGCCGCAGGGAAGCATGGTTTGCTTGTCCACGGCCTCGGTCACCCTATCGGCCAGGCCGAGGCGCTTAAGGCCCGCCATGGCCAGAATGATGGCGTCCAGCCCTTCTTCCTCCAGTTTCCTGAGGCGGGTGTCCACATTGCCGCGCAAAGGGACGATTTGCAAATCCGGGCGTAGATACAGCAATTGCGCGGCCCTTCGCGGAGAAGAGCTGCCAATTGTGGCACCCTGCGGCAATTCCCCGAGGGAGGCGTGTTTATGGGAAATGAAGGCGTCGCGGGCATCCTCACGCGGGAGGGTGCAGGTGATTTCCATACCAGGGGGGATAAAGGCGGGCACATCCTTGCAGGAATGGACGGCCAGGTCGATGCGGCCATCCGCCAGCGCTTCTTCCAGCTCCTTGACGAAGAGGGCCTTGCCGCCGATGGCATAAAGCGGGGTTTTTGTGTTGGCATCGCCACTGGTTTTGATGATGACCAGCTGAACAGAAAGGCCCGGCCAGTGTGATTCCAGCCGAGCCTTGACCATGTTCGCCTGAGTCAATGCAAGCGCGCTGCCACGTGTGCCGAGGCGAACGGAAGCGGGCGTGCTGGATGGGCCGGGCGACACCGAAGCCTACTATGACTTCAGTTTTTCTTCCTTGAATTCCACGTGCTTGCGGATCACGGGGTCATATTTGCGGAAGGAGAGCTTTTCCGTCAGTTTGCGCGGGTTTTTCTTTTTCACGTAGAAAAAGCCCGTGCCAGCCGTGCTGGTAAGCTTGAGGTTGATGGTGTTCTTCTTGGCCATGGTAATTCCCCGAGGCAGATACGTAAACTTATAGAATTGAGGGAGGCTTTATCACCACAAGTCGGCCAACTTGTCAAGCGGGGCATCGCCTGAGGAGGGGAATTTGTTAAAAAACGGCAAAAACGAATGACTTTCTTATGCGCCGGAATTTACCAAATCCGGGTGTTCCGCGGAACCTACATAAAAGTTTCACACAAAAAACCATTGCCTGCCGGAGATTGTTCCGTTATAGGAATTAACACTTTTTTAATATAGAAGAGGAATCGCCATGCCTGTTACCGTTAACCAAGCCCTGATCAACGCCGTATTCGGCGCAGGCGCACCCTATAATCTTATTGGCGGGACCGCCGGTAACGATTCCCTGTCCGGCTTGATGAACGGCAAGAACAACTACATGGACGGCGGCGCGGGCAATGACGTGTTCTACGTCAACTCCGCCAAAGCAGCCATCGTGCTGGGCGGCGCAGGCAACGACCTGATGTGGGGCAATGCCGGCAATGATTACTTCGCCGGTGACATCGGTAACGACACCATCCACGGTGGCGACGGCCGCGACACCATCTATGGCGGCGACGGCAACGACTGGCTGGATGGCAACGAAGGCGATGACTACATCGATGCCGGCAATGGCAATGACTATATCAACGGCAGCTTCTTCGGTTGCGACACGCTGATCGGCGGTTGCGGCAATGACACGATTTATGCCGGTGGCGACGGTGACTCCGTCAGCGGCGGCTCTGGTTCCGACCTTATCACCGGTGATGACGGCAACGACACCATCATGGCTGGCGCCGACAATGACTGGGTGTTCGCCGGTAAAGACAATGACAAGGTCTGGGGTGAAGACGGTAACGATTATATTGAAGGTGAAAGCGGCAGCGATACATTGTATGGCGGCAATGGCGATGACACCATTTATGGCGGTTCCGAAAACGACACCATTTTCGGTGACGCGGGCCATGATTACCTGAACGGTGGCAATGGCAACGATGCCCTCGTCGGCGGTGACGGCAACGACACGATCGATGGCTTCAGTGGCAACGACACCATCTGGGGCGGTAACGGCAACGATAATATCTATGGTGGCGATGGCGCGGATAAGATCTCCGCTGATGCTGGCCATGATTATGTTGAAGGCGGCGCTGGCAACGATACGATTTTCGGCAATGCCGGTAACGATACCGTATGGGCCGGTGCTGATAATGACTGGGTGGAAGGCGGCGCCGATAATGACTCCCTCTCCGGTGAAGCCGGCAACGACACGCTGTATGGCCAGGATGGCAATGACTTCATGCAGGGCGGCGACGGTGACGACAAGATCTATGGCGGCATCGGCAATGACGAAGCCCATGGCAACCAAGGCAATGACTATATCCTTGGTGAAGACGGCAACGACCTGCTGAACGGCTGCGCCGGCGACGACACCATTTATGGCGGCAACGGCGACGATACCATTTACGGCGGCACGGAAAACGACCGCCTGTATGGTAATTGCGGCACCGACCTCATCACGGGTGACGAAGGCAATGACTTTATCCACGGCAACGAGGATAATGACAATCTCTTCGGCGGTACCGGCAAGGACATCATTTATGGTGATACCGGCAACGACTGGATCGAAGGTAACGAAAACAACGACACGCTCAATGGCGGTTCCGACTGCGACACGCTGGTCGGCGGTACCGACGACGGCAGCTTCACGGTTGCTTCCTGCGGTTGCGCCAGCAAAAACACCATCGTCATCGGCGATGTGGTCTCCGGCGGCGCTGGCGACGATATCTTCAACTTCGCCAAAGGCGATGGTGTGGATCTCATCAGCGATTTCACCACGAACCACGAAAAAATCTACCTGGATGGCTATGCAGCCGCCGATATCAAAGGCCTGGGCACTTCCACGGTTTACTTCTGGAACGACCATGCCGGCAAATACGAAGCCATCACCTCGCATGGTTCCGTTTCCTACACGGATGCCGACGGCGCTCATACCGTTACCGGCAACGACCATGTCTGGACGCTCAACGACTTCGTGTTCGTCTAAGCTTCCCACTATGGGTACGAAAGGGCGCCTCCGGGCGCCCTTTTTTGTTGGGCAGCCGGGATAGAAAGGCGCTGCCGTTAAGCCTATATAAAGACAGATTTCAAGTTTTCTTCATGCTTTCGGCGTAATTCTGCGGCATGGAGAGAAATCTATGCCTTATCGGGCAGGAAAATTGTTAAAAGGCGTTTCGGGCGTGCTGGCCGCCCTTTTGCTGCTTGGGGCGATAGGCGGCAGCACGGCCAATGCGCCCGCACCGCCCAAACCGGTGAAATGGGTGGTGTATTACGGACAGAAGGCGCTTTCCACCGCGTTCAATCCCTATCAGATGATTGTGCTGGAAACGGTGCGCAACCTGCCGGTGCGCGATTACGTGAATAATAACAAGACCGTGCTTGGTTATGTAAGCCTGGGCGAGGTGCATGAAACCCGCTGGTATTTTGCCGATGCTGAAAAGGCAGGCATGCTGCTTGCGCCGAACGCCAACTGGCCCGAAAGCCGCCTGGTGGATATGCGTAATGCCGACTGGCCGCGTCTGGTGGTGGAGGAGATTATTCCCGAGGTGCTGTTTCGCGGTGTGAACGGCATTTTCATCGATACGATGGATAATGCCAGCTACCTGGAACAGAGGGAGCCTGCGAAATACAAGGGCATGAAAGAAGCGGCCGTGCGGCTGATCCACACGATCAGGCTGCATTATCCGCAGATATTCATTTTGATGAACCGGGGTTTTGATGTGTTGCCTGAAGTGGCGGGCGATATTAACGGCGTGCTGGGTGAGAGCCTCTACACGACCTATGATTTCAAGACCAAGACCTACAGCAAGGTGCCCGCGGCGGAATATCAACAGCGGGTGAGTTACTTGAAGGCCGTGCAGGCGCGTTATCCACACCTGAAGATATTCACGCTGGATTACTGGGACCCCGCTCAACCGGCGGGTATCCGCGAAATTTATGCGGCGCACCGGGCACAGGGGTTCCATCCGTATGTCGCCACGGTTGAGCTTAACCGCATTATACCGGAACCACCGGAAACCCCCGTGGCGCAGCAGGCCGTGCCCGTGAAAGCGGAGGGTAAGCCATGATAAAGCGGCTGCTGATCATTTTCTGCGCGTTTATCATGTTGAATGCCGCGCTTTCGCCCGTGGCGGAAGCAGCCAAGCATGCCAAACAGAAAGCCGTGGTGAAAACGGCGGCTCCGGTAACGCCGGTGCATGCCAAGGCCATGGAGCTGCCGCCCGGCAAGCCGCTGCCACGCACGATTGTGACGCTTTACACGAGTACCGCCAACCCCGACCTGGCGGAGACCTATACCCACCGCATGGCGGAAATGCCGATGAACCACCTCGGCCTGATCGTCAAATATTTCGATATTGAGCATGGGCTGCCGGATTTAAACACGATCGACGGGGTGAGGGGGGTGTTTTTATGGTTCGACCCGGCCTCCCGCGTGCCGGATGCCGAGGCCTATCTGAAATGGATCGAGGCGGCGGCGGATAAGGGGATTCCCATCGTCAGTTTTGGCCATTCCTTTCTGTTCGAAGACAGGAAGGGCAATAAGCCGACGCTTCCGCGTATCAATGCGCTGCTTAACAAGCTCGGTATCAATGTGCGCGACCGCTGGGTGACCGTGACCTACGACGTGAAAGTGGTGCATGAGGACCGGCGGGTATTCGGCTTTGAGCGTCAATTGCCGCCAGTCATCAAATCCTATCAGGGGGTGGATGTGACCGAGGCCGATAGCCAGGTCTACCTGGCCGTGGACAGCAAAGAAGCCACCGACAAGCGAAGCACGCTGGTGATGCAGAATGACCGCTTCAGCTATGTGGCGGAAGGGTATGAAGTATTCTCAGAACTGGAGCAGACCAAGGACGAGGACGAGGTGAAGGCATTCCGCCAGTGGTATGTGAACCCGTTTGAGTTTTTCCGCCGCGCCTACCACACGGATGAATTGCCCAAGCCCGATACTACCACCCAGGCAGGGCGGCGGATTTTCTACCACCATATTGACGGCGACGGCTGGAATAACCTGAGCGACGTGCCCGCCTACAAGGACAGGCATGCGTATGCCGCGCGGGTGGTGCTTGAGGAAATTATCAAAAAATACAATGACCTGCCGGTGACGGTGGCGGCCATCGCGGCCGACCTGGACCCGGCATGGGTGGGAAAACGGGAAAGCCAGGAAGTAGCGCGGGAGATCTATGCCCAGCCTAACGTGGAGCCTGCCTCGCATACCTACAGCCACCCGTTCTATTGGGACTTCTTCGCCAAATACGACCCCAATATCGAGCGGCAGTATTTCAAGAATTACAGCTCCGGCCACTGGGCGGATAATTTTGCCAGCAAGCTGTTCAAGCAGGTGACCTCCATCGGCAATGACCATGACGACCACAATGTGAACATGCAATGCGAGATCGATAACAAGGCGCAGAGCGAGCTGACCGACGTGCCGGGGGCCAAGTCCATTCCCGGGCGTTATTACATTCCGCGCGCTTATGCCAATATGCCCTTTAACCTCGACCAGGAAATGTGCGGCGCAGCCTTTTACATTCAGCAGTTCGTGCCCAAGGGCAAGCAAATCGGCCTGGTGCAGTGGAGCGGTAACACGCGCCCGTTTGAGGCCGCCATTCGCAAGGCGCGCAACCAGGGACTTTTGAACCTGAATGGCGGGGATACACGGTTTGACCCGGAATTTCCTTCCTACGTATGGGTTGCGCCGATCGGCCGTTTGGTGGGAGGGGAGCGACAGATCTACTCATCCAGCAGTAACGAGATCACCTATACGGGGGACTGGTCGGGGCGCTATTACGGCTATAAATACCTGTACCGCACGGTGATGAATACCGAGATGCCGGTGCGGGTGAAGCCGTTCAATATCTATTACCATATGTTCTCCGGCCAGAAGCTGGCCAGCCTGAACGCGGTAAAGGAAAACCTTAATTTTGCACGCCGCAGTCTTATCCATCCCGTGACGGCCACCAATTATTCCAGAATCGCCAACGGGTTTTATACCACCCAGATTATTCCCGACGGTCTAGACCAATGGTTGATAAAAGAGCGCGGTGACCTCCAAACTATCCGGTTCGACAGGGCAGGTGGTAAAACTGTAGATTATCAGCATTCCCGAGGTGTGGTGGGGCACAGTTATCTGCAAGGTTCGCTCTATATTTATCTGGATGCGGCGGTGGAAGAACCGGTCATAAAGTTAACAAAGCTTGATTTATATGGTGAATATGCGTATGCACATTTACCTTATTTAATTAACTCTCGTTGGAAAGTGTGGGGAATTCATAATTCTGAAACAGAGCTAGTGTTTTATGCCCAAGGATTCGGACTCGGAACAATGCGCTGGCGACTGCCAAAAAATGGCAAAGCTACCGTAAGTAGCGAGGGAGGAAAGGTCCTTAATCCTTTAATGGACAACGGATTTTTTACTTTCTCACTGCAAGCTCCAACGAACCAAGCTGTAAAAGTTACCATAACTTACTAAGGCCTTATGAAGCAGTACATCATCATCCTACTCATCTGTCTGGCCGGTTTAGGGCTCGTGTTCTTTCTTCTTCCGCAGGAAAAGGAACTCGCCCTGATGCACATGAAGGACAAGGATTACGACACTGCGAAAAAAGGGTTCGAGCAGATCGCCAAGACGCGCGGTCTGGACACCACCACGGTGGGCACGCTGGCGCAGCTTTACCTGCAGAACGGCGAAGTGAACAAAGCCATTGAGGTGATGGAAGCCTACGTTAAGGAAAATCCTAACAGCGTGGATGCGCGCATCCGCCTGGGGCAATATTACCAATATGCCCAGCGCCCGGAAGATTACCTGCGCAACCTCGAGCAGCTCTCCAAAATGGACAGCCAGAAAACCTACCTGGCCGAATTGTCGCGTATTTATAATTACAATGCCAGCTACCAGCAGCAGATCGACGTGCTTTCCAAACTCGCCGACGGCGGCAAGGAAGCCGAGCCGCAACTGCTGACGCTGGTGCAACTGCTGGCGTCGATGGACCAGAAGTCCGACGCGCTGGCCTATATGAAGCTTTACAAGAGCCGTTACCCGCAATCCATGGGCCGTGACCAGACGCAGCTTCTCTTCAGCCTGCTGGTGGACAATAACCAGGTGGATGAAGCGGTGAAGCTGGCCCAGGATTGGGCTGCCAAGACGAAAGATCCGTCGACCCTGGCTTATTATGCCGCGGCCATCTCGACGCTCGGCCATACGGAAGAAGCCATTGCAATGCTGAAGCCGCACATGGACCAGTTTGACCAATATCCGGATTTGCTGGTTGCCTATATCAACCTGCACCGCGCCATTGCGCATAATGCCGAAGCCTATAAGATTCTGGGCGATTTCTACCGCAAAGGTACGTTGCCGCAGCAATTGCTTCCGACCTATCTCGAACTCGCCGTTGCATTCGGCGATGAAGACATGGTGATGGAGCTGGCCGAGAAAATCGATGTGGAGCAGCTGAACAAGCCGCTCGTGCTGAACATGGTGGATCTGAGCTTCAACGAGCGTCACCAGCTGCTTCGCACTTTCCTGCGCAAAAAGCTCAGCAATGAATATCTTGCCCGCAACCAGGTGATCCATATGGGCCTGCTGGCTGCCTCCGGCGACCGTGCAGGCGCGCAAAAAGTCGCAGCCGGTATCAATACCGACAAGATGGAATATTTCGAGCGCGCGCATTTTGCCGTGTTTCTGGCACGCGTTGGCATGAATGACCGCGCCGTGGCCGTGCTGCGCAGCCTTGATGTGAATAACGAAGCGGTGGACCCGCTGATGCCGCGCGTGGCCAATGCCTATATTCTGGCCGGCGCTCAGAAAGAGGGCCTCACGTTTGCCGAGAATGTGCGCAACAAGCGCATGGAGCTGAACAAGGTGACCACGCCGGTGAATGTCGGCTGGCTGTTGCTTTCCGCCGCCAATGGCCGCGAGAAGGAAGTGTTCGCCTTCCTCGACAAGGAGCCGACCGCGACCAGCAACCGCATTCTGCTTGATCTGTATTATGTTTCCTCCGCCGCCAACCAGCCGCATTTCATGGTGGCCGTGGCCGAGCGTTACCATGCGGCTTACCCGCAGGATGAAATTGGCCTGACCAACCTGATGCAGGCCTATCTGCGTGCAGGTGAGGCGGGCAAGACGATCGCGCTGCTGGAAGGCAAGTATAATTCCGAGCAGCTGGCGAAAAACGATATCTATTTCGCCGCACTCCAGAAAGTGGTGCGCGCGGGACCGAAATCCCCCGGCTATGCCGCTGCGCGTGAGAAATATATCCAGCTGCTTATCGCCCGTTACAACGACCCCAAGCTGGACCAGGATGACCGCGAGGTTGCCATGAACAACCTGCTGGAAATGGGCGCTTACAACGTGGCCCTGCCGATGGTGAAACAGCTGGCTTACAAAAACCCGGCCAAATACGGCCCGCTTTATGTGAACTACGCGCTGAAGGCCAAGCAGACCAAGGATGTGGTGGCCTTCACGGAATTCGCCCTCAAAAGCCCGAGCGTGAGCCAGAACGACAAGAACGGCTATATCGGTTTGCTCATCAAGCATGGCGATGCGTCCAAGGCGCTGCCATATCTCGAATCCCTGGCTGTGAACCAGGGCGGCAACTGGCTGTTTGCCTATGAAGACGCGCTGAAGAAGCGTGGCATCAAGAAAGACCTGGTGCCGCTGTGGAAAGCCCGTGCCGCCAAAACGACCAACGATGCCGAAATGCGCGTGCTGGCTTATAAGCTTTCCGATGCGGGCGAGAAGACCGAGGCTTCCAGGCTCTTCTTTAAACTGGCGCAGAAAGCCCCGAAAAACCAGCCGAACAATAAGGACGTGCAGCAGACTGTGTTTCTTTGGGGCCAGCAACCCCCGGCGGAAGGCGTGAACTGGCTGCTGGCCAATGCCAATGGCAGCGAAGGCAAAGCCCGCGCCGGCTGGCTGAAGCACCTGGTGAGCGTTCGCCGCAACGACCTGGTGGCCGACGTGATGCAAGGGCGTGACCTGACCCGCGAAAGCGAAGAGACGGTGGATATGTACATCACCGCGCTGCAGAACCAGAAAAACAAAGCCGTGCTGGAGCCGATCCTCCGTCAGGCGATGGAACGCGAGAAAAACCCCGAGCGCGTGGCGTTCTATGCCAATGCCGCCAACAGCGCAGGCCTGATGAAGCTGGCGCGCGAGGGTTTCGAGCGCGTGCTGAATACGGATGCGTTTGCGCCGTATATGCTGAAGGAGCTCGGCAATATCTCCTTCTTTGAAGGCGATTTCGACGCAGCCAAAAGCTATTACAACCGTTACCTGAAAGAGACGTCGGATAAAGCAGGCGAGGGCGATTACATCGACCCGGATTACCTGGTGCATCTGCGCCTCGGCATCATCTATCTGCGCAGCGAAGAGCATGAGAATGCCAAAAAGCATCTTGTGCGCACGCTGGAGCTGATCGAAAATGCCCAGGAAAAAGACCGCAACATCTGGCTGGCGGAAGCCAAGGCCCGTTACCTGCTGGGCCGCGAAGGCGAAGCGCTTGAGATTTACAAGTGGCTCAACAGCCAGAACCCCGATGATTACGAAGTTGCGGGTGACTATGCGGAAGTGCTGATCAAGCAGCAGAAATACAATGAAGCCGAAAGGCTCATCAACAGCCTGGCGCCGCTGCCCGATGGGCAGGAGCCGGTGCAACTGCTCGGCGATGATTATGAGCAAGGTGGCAGCGCCATCGGTTCCCAGAAGCTGCGCATCGAACTGCTGCGCGCCGAGCTGATGGTGGGCCGCGGCCAGACCCAGCAGGCGCTTGCCAAATACAAGGCGCTGGAAGCGGAATATCCCGACAGTCCCTATCCGAAAATCGGCCAGGCAAGCATCTACAACTACATGGGCTTCCAGCAGCAGGCGTTGCGCAGCCTGGATGACGCCACCGCCGTTGCGCCGGAGAACAAGGACCTTGCCCGCGTTCGCAAGCGGATTTACGACCGCCAGCGCACGCAGCTGACCGCCGGTGCGGAATGGCGCCAGACGCAGGATGCCGAAGAAGGTATCATGACGACGGTGAAAGGCCACAAGCTGCTGAAAAATTACGACAAGATCGGTTTCGTCTACGACCATTTCTTCTACAAGATGGACAATGCCTATAATCTCGACGGCACGGTCAGCAATGTGGATGACAATGCCTGGATGGCGGAGCTTTACTACCATCACATTTTCGATAACGGGAATGTGGGCGAGCTCGGCGTTATCGGCAGCAACAGCGGCGCCGGTGTGGAAGGTGCTTACAGCGTGCCCGGTTTCCTCGGCGCCCTGCGATTCTTCGGCGAGTATAACAAGCCGTTCTGGATCCTCGGCCAGGGTATCGTGAGCGAAGCCAACCGCGACCGTTACGGCGTGTATCAGGATATGCGCTATGGCGAAAACTGGTTCGGCGGCGTAGGCACCAACTATGTGCGTTATACCGTGGATAGCGGCGACGACGAAGTGGCCGACGGTATGGGCGTGAACGCGCTGGTGGGGTATCGCCTGCCGCAGTTCACCAAGCCCGAGCTTCGCGTGGTTTACGGTTTCGACGGGGAATACCTGTTTGACGATTCCGAGTTCTACAACCGTGGTGGCGCGCGCTTCCGTCCGCTGCCGATCTTCAGCCGTGAGATTCACTCCCTCGCCCTGAACGTGCGCGACGATATCAGCCACGAGAATTTCTGGTGGGAAGCCTATGGCGGTTATGCCTATGACCGACTGGGCGGCCACGGGCCGTTCGCCGGGGGCGAGCTCAATTATCTGCTGACCGATGAATGGCTCGCCACGCTTCGCGGCAGCAGCACCCTCAGCTCCAATGCGACCGGTGACCGTGTCGATCGCGTCGGCGCCTACATCACCAAACGTTTCTAACCCTTATTTCAGACGAAAACCTAAGGAAGACGATCATGAGCAACAGCTTTTCCAACAAACCGGGTTCCGCGCAGTCCAGCTCGGTCTTCCCCGCGGATTTTGGGGCGAACCGCAAGGTTCACTTCCAGTCCAACCAGGCGGAGGAAGAACTGCCCCAGAAGGATCTGCCGCGCATATTCGGCTTCCGTACCTCGGCGGTGATTGAGATCGCGATCTTCTTCGTGCTCGCGCTGATCATCGACTTTTTCTGGCATGGCAACCGATTCGCCGATGTGAACCCGCACCCGTTCTTCATCATCGTGGTGATGATCGCCACGCAATATGGCAGCAGCGAGGGTTTGCTGGCCGCCACGATTGCAACGCTTGCCTTCCTGATCGGCAACCTGCCGGCCAAGACGCTGGACATGACGGATTACGACTTTTTGCTGGCCATGACCAAGTTGCCGATCCTCTGGTTCGTCAGCGCGCTGCTGCTGGGTGAATTGCGCCTGCGCCAGATCCGCGAGCGCGACCTGCTGCGTGAATTCTACGAGAAAGCCAAAGAGCGCGAGGAATTCATCAGCCAGTCCTTCCGCCAGCTTGAGAAGGTGAAGAACAACCTCGAAGTGCAGATGGCTTCCCAGATGAAGAGCGGTCTGTCGCTTTATACCGCCGCCAACAAGCTGGAAAAGCTCGAGCCGCGCGATGTGGTGATGGCGGTGGGCGAGTTCGTGCAGGCATTGATGCATGCCGAGAAATTCTCGCTGTATCTGCTGAACAATAACAAGCTGGAAGTGGTGATCTCCCAGAACTGGGAAGATGACGACCTTTATCAGCCGGTAATCAACAACACGAACCCGCTGTTTGAAGCCGTTGTTTCCAAGCGCGAATTCCTGACCGTCATCAATGATGACCAGCGCGACATTCTGGGCCATGAAGGCCTGATCGCCGGGCCGGTTCTGAACAAGGACACCGGTGAGGTGATCGGCATGCTGAAAGTGGAGAAATGCCACTTCCTTGATATCAACCTGACCACGGTGGAAACCTTCCGTATGCTGTGCGAATGGGTGGGCGCGACCTACACCAACGCACGCCGTTATCAGGATGCGAAGAAGGAAAGCCTCATCAACCCGTCGCTCCAGCTGCTGTCGCAGTCCTTCCTGCGCCGCCAGAGCGATTTCCTTTCCGCCCTTGGCAAACGTGCCGGTTTTGACGTGAGCATGGTGCTGGTGCGTGTGGAAAACGTGGATGAACTGGACCGCGAAGGCCAGCAGCAGGCCGCTGTTGCCCTGGGCGAGGCCGTTCGCTCCAACCTCCGCGCGGTGGACCAGGCGTTTGAATATAACGACAATCACTGGAACTATGCGGTGCTGCTGCCCTATACCCCGGCGCAGAATGCGCATGTAGTGGTGGACAAAATCCAGAAAGCCCTTGGCAAAAAAGCCACCGGCCGCAAAGGCTCCAAGCCGCGCTTCGCCCATGAGGTGCGCAGCCTTTACCGCCATGCTCCCCGCCAGGTCGCTTAACGCATAAAAGAGAATATCCCCATGACGAAGCGTCACGAACAGTTTTTCACCAAGCAGGATGATGATGACACCATCATGATCGTGCCCGAAGGTGGCCCCGGCATCAGCACCCTGCTGCTGTCCGTCATCGCCTTCGTGGTCGAGTTCATCCTTTTTGTCTGGGCCGTAAAGGGTACGTTCCCGTTGCTGTTCGTGCTACTGCTGCATATTGCGGTGACGGCCGTGGCCGCCTTCATGGCGCGCGGCGGCGTGGCACTGGGCCGTCTGTCCCAGGGGCCAATTCTGCTGGCGATGGTGATTGGCGTGATGGGACCGTTCGGTGCCGCGGGCATGGTGATGGCCTCGCTGATCCGCACCGTGATGCGTCCGCGCACGTTCAATGAGTGGTTTGCCTACATGTTCCCGGAAGACCTGGTGACGGAAGGCGAGAAGCTGGCCGATTACCTGGAGCGCTACCAGCAGGACGCGCTGCCGGAATATACGGTGGTGCCGTTCCGTGAGATTCTCCAACTCGGCACCGTGCGCCAGAAACAGGACATGCTCGGCATTCTCGGCCGCCATTTTCAGCCGTCCTTCATGCCCGCGCTGAAGCTTGCGCTGAAGGATGAGAACAACTCCGTGCGCATTCAGGCCGCCACCGCCATGGCGAGTATCGAAAATCGCTTCATGCAGCGCCTGATGTTCCTTAAGGATATCGAGAAAACCCACCCGAATGACCCGCGCCTGCATTATGCGCTGGCACAATTGCATGACGAACATGCCTATGCGGGTCTGACCTCGGTGGATTCCGAGGCGGAAAGCCGCAAGGAAGCCCTGAAACATTACCAACGCTACCTGGAGCGCGAACCCAATGATGCGGGCGCCGTGCTGGCCGTTGGCCGCCTTTATGCCCGCAGCGGGCAGGATGACAAGGCCATCGAGTGGCTGGAATCCGCCATGCAACGCGGCACCTACAACCCCGCGCTGGTGCTGTGGCTGATGGAAAGCTATTTCCGCAAAGGCCGCTTCAAGGCGCTGGGTGAACTCGCCCGCCGCCATGTGGCCTCGATCGAGGCGATCGACACGCTGCCGATGGTGGTGAAGGAAACGGTGCGCAGCTGGGCTGCCATCATCATTGATAACCGTAAGGAGAAGGTCGCATGAGCTCGCGCCCTCAGTCCGATGTCTGTCTGATTCTGGAAGGTACCTACCCGTATGTGGTGGGCGGTGTTTCCGCCTGGGTGCATGACCTGATCCTGAGCCTGCCGGATACGAAATTCTCGCTGCTTTGCATCCAGCCGAAGGATGACGAGCTGGCACGTAAATACGTGCTGCCGAAAAACGTGGTGGATATCGTGGATGTGCGCCTTCAGGTGCTGCCAAAAGGCGCCGAAAAAGTGCCGACCGACCTGTTCGCCCGCATGAAGCCGCATGTGGACGCCATGTTCACCGGCCAGGGCCATATGGACAATCTGCGTGCGATGATCGACCTTATCCGCGCTTATCCGGGCATTGGCTCTCATGTATTGCTCGATTCCGAGGCAAGCTGGGAAATGATGACCGAGATTTACGAAGAGCACCATGCGGAGAGCTCCTTCCTGGACTTTTTCTGGTCCTGGCGCTCGCTGATGGGTGGGTTGTTCTCGCTGCTTCTGGCCGATGCGCCGAAGGCCAAGGTGTATCATGCGCTGTCCACGGGTTTCGCCGGCATCATGGCCGCGCGTCTGGCCCATGAAACGGGCGGCCGCTGCGCGCTGACCGAGCATGGTATTTATACCAACGAACGCCGCATCGAGATCAACATGGCCGACTGGATCGGCGATGAATCCCCGATTCACCTGGGTATGGACCGCCCCATCAAGGACCTGCGCCAGATGTGGATGGATGCTTTCATGAGCTATGCGAACATCTGCTATGAGGCGGCCGATCCGATCGTGACGCTGTTCCAAGGGAATCAGCGCGCGCAGATCGAAGGCGGCGCGGACCCGCGCAAGCTTCAGGTCATCCCGAACGGGATCGATTTCCAGCGTTACAGCAGCCTGGGCCACAGCCCGGCGGAACGCCCCACCGTGGCCTTCATCGGCCGTGTGGTGCCGATTAAGGACGTGAAGACCTTCATCCGCGCCTGCGCGGTGGTGAAGCAGCATATCCCGAACCTGGATGCCTATATCCTCGGCCCGACGGACGAGGACCCCGAATATTTCGAGGAGTGCAAACAGCTCGTCGCCCACCTTATGCTGGAAGGCAACATCACCTTCACCGGCAAGGTGGAAGTGGAAAAATACCTCCCGATGGTCGACCTGATGGTCATGACCAGCATTTCCGAAGCCCAGCCGCTGGTGCTGCTGGAAGCCGGCGCAGCCGGTATCCCCTCCGTGGTGACGGATGTGGGCGCCTGCCGCGAGCTGGTGATGGGCACGGAAGACGAAGACCCCGCATTAGGCGCCGGTGGCGCCGTGACGGGTCTGGCTTCCTCCCAGGAGACGGCGCAGGCCATCATCAGCCTGCTGACGGATGCCGACCGCTACAATGAAGCGAGCAAGGCCATCCGCCGCCGCGTGCAGACCTATTACCGCAAGGATATGCAGATCGAGGCTTACAAAAAGCTCTACAGCGATCTGGTAAGCAAACCGACTATCAGGAAAGTGGCGTAACATGGCTGGTATTGGCTTCGTACTCCGTAAACTGACCCGCAAGGATGACCTTATGGGTGTGGCGCAGGCCTATACCCATGCGGCCATCGCTTCCGCCGGTCCGTGGCTGATGACGGTATTCGCCCTGTATGGCGCCTATTACCTCAGCTCCGATTTCGATTACCTGCCGGGTGTGGAGACGTTCCGTCTCATCATCATTTACAATTTCGCCTTCTCGGTGCTGTTTACCGGGCCGATCTACATGACGGTGACGCGGTATCTGGCGGATTGTATTCACGACAAGAACCTCGACACGCTATCGGGCTCCATGATCGGGGCGTTGTTGCTTGCCTATGCCATCCAGCTACCCATTGTGATCTTTTTCTATGGGTTTTACTGGGATTTTGAGACGCCGGTGCGCATCCTGGCCATCATCAATTACATGCTGGTTTCCAGCATGTGGGTGGTGTGCGTGTTCATCGCCTCGCTGAAGGATTACTGGTCCATCAGCTTCTGGTATTTCGTGGGCATGGCGCTGGCCGTGCTGCTGATGCCCTGGCTCGGCCATACATATGGCGTGGCGGGCATGGTGGCGTCTTTCACCATCGGTCTGACGGTGATCGTGTTTCCGCTCACCGCACTGGTGTTCATGCAATATGGCGCGCCGAACAATGAGCTGTTCGCCTTCACGCCATATTTCCGCCGTTACTGGGAGCTGGCCGCGAGCGGTTTCCTCTACAATTACGGCATCTGGATCGATAAATGGATCATGTGGTTTGCTCCGGATCGCGGTGTGCACCCGAGCGGGATGATCTATCACCAGGCCTATGACGTGGGCATGTTCCTTGCTTACTTCACCATTCTGCCGTCGTTGGCGCTGTTCGTGTTCAGCGTGGAGACCAGCTTCTTCAAAAAGTATCTGCGCTATTTCCGCGATATGCTGCAGCATGCCAACCTGGCGCGTATCAAGCAAAACCAGGAGCAGGTGAAAGCTCACGTGTTCAACAACACGCGCGGGTTCATCGTGCTTCAGGGCAGCATCTGCTTCCTCTGCTTCGTGATGGCGCCGAAGATATTCGAATGGCTGAACCTGGATTACATGGTGATTGGTATCTTCCGCGTGGGTACGCTCGGTACCTTCTTCATGATCCTGTCGGTGTTCCTGATGATCGTGCTCAGCTATTTCGACGACCGTAAGACGGTGGTGATGTTGCAGCTGCTGTTCGCGATTGCCAACACGCTGCTGACGATCATCTCCATGCATATGGGCTTCACTTATTACGGCGTGGGCTTCTTCCTCGCCAGCGTGCTGTCCTTCGGCGTGAGCGCATTCGTGGTGGTGAATTACCTGAAGCGCGTGACGTTCCATGCGTTTGTGACGAACAATCCCGCATTAACAGCGAAACTTTAGTTTCGCTGTTAATGCTCCTTTGAGTGGCCATGCGAAGCATGGCATCACGCGCCAATAAGGCGCGCCCCGTCGCGCGTAGCGCGCTCCGACTTTTGTTTTGTTTCCTGCTCACGGAGTTCGCAATGAAACAGCGCCGTACGCGGTGCGCTCACGGCTGTGACTTTTGTTTTGTTTCCTGCTCACGGTGTTCGCAATGAGACAGCGCCGTATGCGGCGCGCTCACGGCTGTGACTTTTGTTTTGTTTCCTGCTCACGGAGTTCGCAATGAAACAGCGCCGTACGCGGCGCGCTCACGGCTGTGACTTTTGTTTTGTTTCCTGCTCACGGTGTTCGCAATGAGACAGCGCCGTATGCGGCGCGCTCACGGCTGTTTCTTTAAATGGATAAAAGTAGTTAGCTGAATTCCGCGGCGGATTCGGCGGCGACCATGAGGGCTTTGGCTTTGTTGTAGCTTTCCTGGTATTCGCCGTCTGGCGTGCTGTCGGCCACGATGCCGCCGCCTGCCTGGACGTGGATTTTTCCGTCTTTGATGAGGGCGGTGCGCAGCGTGATGCAGCTGTCCATGCTGCCGTCGGCGGCGAAATAGCCGACACCACCGGCGTAGAAGCCGCGTTTTTGCGGTTCCAGCTCGTGGATGATTTCCATGGCGCGGATTTTGGGGGCGCCGCTGACGGTGCCTGCGGGGAAGCCTGCCAGCAGGGCGTCCAGCGCATCGCATTCCGGGCGGATGTCGCCTTCCACGTTGGAGACCACGTGCATGACGTGGGAGTAGCGCTCGATGATCATGCGCTGGGTCACCTGCACGGTGCCGCCTTTGGAGACTTTTCCGGCATCGTTGCGGCCGAGGTCCAGCAGCATGCGGTGTTCGGCGCATTCTTTCTCATCGGCCAAAAGTTCCTCGGCCAGGCGGTTATCCTCTTCCGTGGTTTTGCCGCGGGGCCGGGTGCCAGCGATGGGGCGGACGGTGACCTTGCCATCGCGCAGGCGAACAAGAATTTCGGGGCTGGAGCCGACCAGCTGGAAGCCGCCCATGTTCAGCAGGAACAGGAAGGGCGAGGGGTTGAGGTGGCGAAGCGCCCGGTAGAAGGCGAAGGGGGATTGCTTGAAAGGCGCGGTGAAGCGCTGGCTCAGCACCACCTGGAAGATGTCGCCCGCGCGGATATATTCCTTGGCGCGTTCGACCATATGGTAAAACCCGGCGCGGCTGATGTTGGAGGTGAAGGAATCACTCGCTTTCGGTGTCGGCTTGACGGCGCGAGGGCGGGTGGCGGGCAGGGGAGTGGAGAGCAGCTCGGCCATGGCTTCCAGCCGTTGTTTGGCATCCACATAGGCCTGCTCGGCCAGCACATTCTTGCTGGGGCGCACCACGCGGCCCAGCACCATGGTGCCTTTGACGGCATCGAACACCAGCATGGATTGCGGGCGCATGAGCAGGGCATCAGGGATGTCCTCACCGTCTTTTGGCTCAGGCATTTTTTCCGCCAGGCCGGTCATTTCATAGCCCAGATAGCCGACCATGGCGGTGGGCAATGGGGGCAGGCCGGGGGTGGTTTCCAGGCGGGATTCGTTGAGGAAATGGCGAAGGTCTTCCAGCGCGGTGCGGTCGGACTTTACCCAGTCGGGGGCTTTGTTCGCTTCCAGCACGGCATGTTCGGCCAGTTTGCCGTTGCAACGCCAGAGCAGGTCGGGGTCCATGCCGAGCAGGGAGTAACGCCCACGGGTTTCGCCGCCATGGACGGATTCAAGCAGGAAGCCGTAGCCGTCCTTCGGAAGCAATTTCAGCGCGGCGCTGACCGGGGTTTCTGTGTCCGCGTGCAGTTCCGCCCAGATGACCTGGGGTTTGCCCGCATCGTAGGTCTGGCTGAAGCTATAATGGTCCGGCTGGATATGCATCAGCTATCCTGACCGGCTTCATCCTGCTGCGGTTTGGCCATCTCCGGCAGGTTGATGGTGACATTGTGATGCTGACGGAGGCTTTTTTCGTAATAGGCCAGCACATCCTGATAGAGCGTCGGCAGCATCTGGTTGCCTGCGTTCTGGATTTCCCCCTGCGGAATGTTCTGCGGCACAGTCTGCTTCAGCAGCTTGGCAACCACCCAGTCGCCTTTGGGCGTGGGCTGAGGCTGGGTAACGCCGCCGGTTTTCAGCTCCACGGCCTGGCCCTGGACGGATTGCGGCACGGATTTATCCGGTTCCTTGCGGGTGATGGCGATGACCTGTGGGGTGGTGAGGTCGTATTTGGCGGCGATGTTGCCGATGCCGTTTTCACTGGCCCATTCCTTGGCGATTTTCGCGGCTTTCTCCTGTGCGACTTCGGCGGCGCGGGAGGTTTTCCACGCCGTCACCAGCTTGTCCTTGATCTCGTCCATCGGCGGGATTTTGCTTGCCACCTTGTTGGTGACCTCGATGGCGGCATAGCTGCCGTCATCCAGAGCGACAATGAAACCGCCCTGTGACGGGTCCACGCTCATCACCTTGCCGAGCACGGGCTTGAGTTTGGCCGGAACGTCGGCATCCTTGCCTTCGGGCGTTTTGCCATCGGCATTGACGGCGGCTACGTGATCCAGCTTGAAGCCCAGTTTTTTGGCTTGTTCGGCAAGTTTGGCGCCGCCGCCGAAGCCGTCGTCGAACTTGTTGGCGATGGCGCGCAGCGTGTCGTCATTTTTGAGGTCGCCCAGTTCTTCACGAATACGGCCGCGCACGGCATCCAGCGGCTCCAGCTTGCCATTGTCGTCCTGGAACAGGTCCTTGTGCTCGTCATAATAATGGGCGATGGCTTTTTCATCCACATCGGGGGCGGATTTCACGGCATCGTGGGTGATGAAGCTGACATCAAAGGCGCGGTATTCGCCGGTGGCGAAGCCTTCCTTGTTCTTATCGTAGAAGGCCTTAAGCTGCTCGGCCGTGGGGTCCGCCACGGTGCTGGCCACACCATGGGGAATGGTGATGACGGCAAGTTCGTGTTTGGTGTTCAGAAACTGCTGATAATACATGCCGTGCTGTGGCAGCGGGATGGGGGTGCCGGTCATGTTGCCGATGAACATGCGGGAGAGCATTTCCTGCTTCAGCATAGAGAGGTATTTGGCTTCGCTCAGGTTCACGTTGTTCAGCGCGGCGACGTATTTTTGCGGGCTGTATTTGCCGTTTTCCTGAAAGGCTTCGTCCTTTTGAATGTTTTCCACCACCTGCTGATCGGTCACGGCGATGCCCAGGCGCTCTGCTTCCTGCGAGATGAGGTTTTGCTGCACAAAGCGGCCGATGATGTTCTGCGCCATCATGGGTTGCAGATTGTCCGGGGTTTTCTGACCGGGGAACATCTGCTGGAAGCGGCGCATCTCGTCGTTCAGGGCCATTTGAAACTCGCCCTGGCTCATGCGTGCCTTACCCACCGACGCCACGCTGCCCATGCCGCCCTTGAACACATCGCCAATGCCCCAGAAGGCGAAGCTGCCGATGAGGACAATCAGCAACAGCTTAACAACAAAGGACTGGGAGGCATCGCGCATGAAATTGAGCATGGGGAATCCTTAATGCGAATAAACACATGTTGGTTTTAGCGGCTGCATAGTAGCGCGGGGGATGCCTGCTTCAATGGAAAATTGCAGAGCCAAAAGGATTCTGGCCAGATGCGGGACCGTGTGCTACAAGCGCCGCTTGTTTTAACGCCGGGCCGGTTCCATGCTGATTGTCGCCAATTGGAAAATGTACGGAAGCGCCGCGATGATCGCGGAATTCGCCAGGGCCACCCCTCCCTACATGCCTGCCGTCACCCGCGTGGTATGCCCACCTTCCATCTGGTTGGCTGAATTGCGCAGCAAGCTGGCGCATACGGATATTCGCCTTGGCGGGCAGGATTGCCATGAGAAGCCCGAAGGCGCCTATACGGGTGATGTGGCGGCCGCCATGCTGCGCGAACTGGGTGCAGGCTATGTGATCGTCGGCCATTCGGAGCGTCGGCAATATCACGGTGAGACGGATGCGGTGGTGGCGCAGAAGATGCAGGCCGCCATGCAGGCCGGGTTGAATCCCATTGTTTGCGTGGGTGAAAGCCGCGCCCAGCGGGAAGATGGAAGGGCCTGGGAGGTGGTTAAGGCATCGCTTGAGGCATTGGCGGCCGCCAGACCGGCAAAAAGCTTCGTGATTGCCTATGAGCCCGTGTGGGCCATCGGTACCGGGTTGATCCCGACCCTTGAGGATGTGGCGGATATGCATGGCAGGATAGCGGCTTATGCAAAAAGTGCTGGTCTGGATGTGGCCGTGCTTTATGGCGGTTCCGTCAAGCCTGACAATGCGTTGGGCCTTGCCGGGGTGGAGCATGTGGACGGTTTTTTAATTGGCGGTGCCAGCTTGCAGGCGGCGTCGTTTCAGGCTATTGCTCAGATAAGTTCGGAAGCGGCGGTCCCTGTTCCGTCGCCCATTTCATGATGATTCGTTAGGATTTACCCATGCATACATTCTTGTTGGTGGTTCAAGCTTTGTTGGCGCTCGCCATTGTCGGGCTGGTGCTGATCCAGCGCAGCGACAGCGACGGTTTCGGCCTGAGCGGCGGTGGCGGTAACTTCCTGAGCGGCCGCGCCAAGGCGAATTTGCTGACACGCGCCACGGCCGTCATCGCGGGGCTGTTTTTCATCAACAGCCTGGTGCTCACCATGGTGGTGCATCACGGCGGCGGCAGTTCCATTGCCGACCAGCTTCGTCAGGAAGCGCCCGCGGATGCTGCGGCCCCGGCCATGATTCCCGCCAATGAAAACAAACCGGCAGCCGATGCGAAGCCTGCCGAAGCGCCTGCCGCCGATGTTCAGAAGCCCGCGGCGAAGGCAGAAGCGCCCGCAGCCCAGGATAAGCCTGCTTCTGAAGCGGATAAAGGTAAGGCGGCTCCCGCTTCCAGCGTGCCGTTGGCAGAGTAGGAAAGCGACGGCATCTATGGCACGGTTCATTTTCATTACGGGCGGCGTGGTTTCATCCTTAGGCAAGGGGCTAGCATCCGCATCCCTTGGCGCATTGCTTCAGGCGCGTGGTTTCAAGGTGCGTCTGCGCAAGCTGGACCCTTACCTGAACGTCGACCCCGGCACGATGAGCCCGACGCAGCATGGCGAGGTGTTCGTGACCGATGACGGCGCGGAGACGGACCTGGACCTGGGCCATTATGAGCGTTTTACCGGCGTGGATGCCAAGAAGTCCGACAATGTGACGACGGGCAAGATCTATTCCGAACTGCTGACCAAGGAACGCCGCGGGGATTACCTGGGCGGAACGGTGCAGGTGATCCCGCATGTGACGGACCTGATCAAGGAATTCATCCTGCGCGATACGGAAAAAGAGGATTTCGTGCTGTGCGAGATCGGCGGGACGGTCGGCGATATCGAAGGGTTGCCCTATTTCGAGGCGATCCGCCAGCTTGGCTATGAGATGGGGCGCGACAAGGTGTGTTTCATGCACCTGACGCTGGTGCCTTACATTGCCGCGGCCGGTGAGCTGAAGACCAAGCCGACGCAGCATTCGGTGAAAGAACTGCGCTCCATTGGTATTCAGCCTGACATCCTGCTGTGCCGCGCGGAACTGCCGATTCCCGTTTCGCAGCGCCAGAAGATTGCGCTTTTCTGTAATCTGCCTGAGCATCGGGTGATTCAGGCCATCGACCTGCCGAGCATCTATGACGCACCGCAGGCCTATCATAAAGAAGGGCTGGATCGTCAGGTGCTGGAATATTTCGGCATTCCTACCAACATGGCGATCGACCTCAAGCGCTGGGAAGATATCTGCGAACGTCACCATAACCCGGCGGGTGAGGTGAATGTGGCCATCGTCGGCAAATACACGACGCTTGCAGATGCGTATAAATCCCTAACTGAGGCGCTTGGCCACGCGGGCATGGCGCACCGGCTCAAGGTGAAGGTGCATTGGGTGAATGCCCGGGCCTTCACGGGTGAGGACAGCGACGTGAAGCTGTCGCAGATGGATGCCATCCTGGTGCCGGGCGGTTTTGGCGAAGGCGGCGTGGAAGGCAAGATCGCCGCGGCGCAATATGCGCGTGAGAATAATATTCCCTATCTCGGCATCTGCTTCGGTATGCAGGTGGCGGTGATCGAGGCGGCGCGCAACCTGCTTGGGCTGAAAGAGGCATCCTCCAGCGAATTCGGCGAGACGAGCGAGCCGGTGGTTGGCCTGATGACCGAATGGCAGCAGGACGGACAGGCGCAGAAGCGCAAAAAAGGCGGCGACCTTGGCGGCACCATGCGTCTGGGCGCTTATGCGTGCGAAGTGGTCAAAGGCACCCGCGCGCATGATGCCTATGCGCAGGACCATATCAGCGAGCGCCATCGCCACCGTTATGAGGTGAATATCGGCTATCGCGACCGTCTGGAAAGCAAGGGCATGGTGTTTTCCGGTCTTTCGCCGGATGGCAGGCTGCCGGAGATGGTGGAATATAAGAACCATCCCTGGTTTGTGGGTGTGCAGTTCCACCCAGAATTCAAATCCCGTCCGTTTGCTCCGCACCCGTTGTTTGCAGCCTATGTGAAGGCGGCGGCGGAATATGCGTCGGGCAAGAACAAGCGTAAGAAAGCCGCGTAACATGGTGAAGACTGTCAGCATCGGCACATGGACCATTGCCAATAATAAGCCGTTTGCGCTGATTGCCGGGCCGTGTCAGATGGAAAACCGTGACCATGCAATGATGGTGGCGGAGCGGCTGGTAAAGATGACCGAGAAGCTCGGCATTCCGCTGATTTTTAAGACCTCGTTCGACAAGGCCAACCGCACTTCTGCCAAGGCGGAACGCGGTATCGGCCTGGCGGGGGCGCAGCCCGTATTCGCCGAGATCCGCAAGGCGTTCGGCATTCCGGTGCTGACGGATGTGCATCTGCCCGAGCATTGCGCCGAGCTGAAAGAGGTGGTGGATGTGCTGCAGATTCCGGCATTCCTGTGCCGCCAGACGGACCTGCTGCTGGCCGCGGGCAATACGGGCCTGGCCATCAATGTGAAGAAGGGGCAGTTTCTCGCCCCGTGGGACATGGTGAACGTGGCGGCCAAGATCGCTTCCACCGGCAATGAACGCATTCTGCTGACGGACCGTGGCGCGAGCTTTGGCTATAACACGCTGGTGAGCGACATGCGCGCGCTGCCCATCATGGCGCAGACGGGCTATCCGGTGGTGTTTGACGCCACCCATTCCGTGCAGCAGCCGGGCGGACTTGGCGGTGCGAGCGGCGGGCAGCGGGAATTTGTGCCCGTGCTGGCGCGCGCGGCGGTGGCCGTGGGCGTGGCCGCGCTGTTCATGGAAACGCATGACGACCCGGACCAAGCACCGAGCGATGGACCCTGCATGGTGAAGCTGGATGCGATGGAAGAGCTGCTGAAGCAGTTGCAGGCTTACGATAATATTACCAAAGGCCTTTAAGCCTTTTTCTTGCCTATACGCAAACGCGGCTTGGGATCCTCCACGGGGGGAGTGCCGCCGCTGAGGAGCACGGCGAGTGCGTTGGAGCGAAATTCGCGCCGGTAGATGACCCACATGACCCAGCCAAGCGTGGCGATGAAGACCAGCGGGTGCAGGAACCAGCTGAGCGTGGCAAGGCCGTAATAGTAGGAACGCAGGCCGACATTGAAGTGACGCGCGGCGTTCATGGAAAGTTCGGCGATTTTATGGGCAAAGGCATTGTGGGTTTCCGGCTTGTCGTCCGGCGCGGGGGCGGCGCCTACCATGATGCAGGTGTAATGGTGCGTGCGCAGCGACCAGGTGTATTTGAAGAAAGCGTGCGTGAAAATCAGGATGAGGATCAGCAGCTTGAGTTCCCACATGAAGGCATCGGTCTTCACGGCAAAGGGAAGCCGGTCGATGATGGAGACGGCGACATCGATATGCGTTAGCGCGCCCACCAGACCGGCGACGATGAGGATGGAGGTGGAAGCGAAGAAGGTGATGCTTTTGATGAGGTTGCCAAGGATAGCGGCATCTACCATGCGGTTTTCGCGCTTCAGCATCTGGCGCATCCATTCCAGCCGGTAGCTGTTCATCACCGGGATGATGCTCTGGTGAGAGCCGGCTTTAAACTGCTGGCTGTAAAGTGAATAGCCCAGCACGCAGACGAAAAGCCAGGCGAGCGCGGCGGCATCCAGCAGCAGCATGGGATTGCCAAACAGCGTGATGGTGCGATCGGCGATCATGCCGCTTCTCCCAGCAGCAGGCGGGTGGCCTTGGTGACATTGTCCTGCTGCATCAGGCTTTCGCCGACGAGGAAGGCATGCACGTCGTGCTGTTTCATGAAGGCGATGTCGCCATGCGTGTGGATGCCGCTTTCGCAGATCACCGTGTAATCCTTGCCGATGAGAGGGCGGAGCTGGGTGGTGGTTTCCAGTGAGATGTCGAGCGTTTTCAGGTTGCGGTTGTTGATGCCGATGAGGCGGGATTTCATGGAGAGCGCGCGGGCGAGTTCCTTATGGTCATGCACTTCGAGCAGCACATCCATGCCCAGCGAAAGGGCGACGCTTTCAAGCTCCTCGGCTTCCTCCTGCTTCAACGCGGCGAGGATGAGCAGCACGCAATCTGCGCCCAGCACACGGGATTCAACAATTTGGTAGGGATCGATCATGAAATCCTTGCGGAGCACGGGCAGCTGGCTGGCATTGCGGGCGGCCTGGAGGAATTCATCGCTGCCCTGGAAATAGGGGATATCCGTCAGCACGGAAAGGCAGGTGGCGCCGCCCATCTCATAGGCCTTGGCGAGGGCGGGGGGGTAGAAATCCTTGCGGATGACGCCCTTGCTGGGGGAGGCTTTTTTGAGTTCGGCAATCAAAGCAGGGCGACCGGTGGCGACCGTGGTTTCAATGGCCTTCAGGAAGCCGCGCGGGGCGGAGGCCTTGGGCAGGAGCTGGCGAAGATCGTTTAAGGAAATGCGCGCCTTGTTGCGCTCCACGTGCTGGCGCTTCTGGTCGCAGATTTGCGTGAGGATGTCTTTCTTTTCGGCGGTGGTGGTCATAACGTCCCTGTTGCCTGAACCAGCTCAATTAATGCCGCTTTTGCCGCGCCGCTGTCAATGGCGGCGGCGGCGAGGTTCCATGCATTTGCCCAGTCCTGTGTTGTTTCCGCCACAAGCAGGCAAGCGGCAGCGTTCAGCAGCACGGCATCACGGTAGGCACCGGTTTCGCCATCCAGCAGGCGGGTGAGGGCGGCTGCGTTGAAGGCGGCATCGCCGCCTTCCAGTGCGTTGGCGGCGGGTGGGGTGATGTTGAGTTGGGCGGGGCTGAATTCCACCTCAAGGATGCGGCCCTGTTTCAGTTCCACCAGTCTGGAAGGGCCGTTGGTGCTGAGTTCGTCCAGCCCGCCATGGCCATGGACGATGAGGGCATGCTGGCAGCCGAGCATCCGCAGGGCTTCGGCCATGGGCAGCATGACCTGCTCGCTGTAGGTGCCGATAAGCTGGCGTGTGACGCCGGCAGGGTTGCAGATGGGGCCGAGCAGGTTGAAGATGGTGCGGAAGCCGAGCTGCTTGCGGATGGCGGCGACTCGCTTCAGCGAAGGATGATGTTCCGGCGCGAACATGAAGCAGATGCCCGCCTGTTTGATGATGTGCGTCAATTGATATGGCGAGGCGATGAGGCGGATGCCGAGGGCTTCCAGCACATCGGCGGAGCCGGAGCGTGAGGTGATGGAACGGTTGCCGTGCTTGGCCACCGGCACGCCCGTGCCCGCCACGACGAAGGCGGCGGCGGTGGAGATGTTCAGGCTATGGCTGCCGTCGCCGCCGGTGCCGCAATTGTCGATGGCATTGGCGGGGGCCTGGACGGGGACCATGCGGGCACGCATGGCCTGTGCCGCGCCGGCAAGCTGAGGGGCGGTGATGGGGTGTTCGAAGCTGGCGGTCAGGTAGTCGGCAATGCGGCTGTCATCCCATGCGCCGTCGAGGATGGCGCCCATATCGGCGCAAGCCTGTGCCTGCTCGCTCAAGCCGCATGCTCCCGGCAGAGGGTGAGGAAGTTGCCGAGCATCTGGTGGCCGTGCTCGGAGGCGATGCTTTCCGGATGGAACTGCACGCCATGCACGGGATGCTCCTTATGCTGAAGGCCCATGATGGTGCCGTCAGCCGTTTCGGCGGTGACTTCCAGGCAGGCGGGGAGGGTGGAGCGATCCACGATCAGAGAGTGGTAGCGCGTCGCATTAAAAGGGGATGGGATGTTTTTGAAAATACCAATATTTTTATGCGTGAGTGCGCTGATTTTTCCATGCATCGGGCTGGCGCCGCGCACAACCTTGCCGCCATAGACCTGACCAATGGCCTGATGGCCAAGGCAGACACCGAAAATGGGGATGGTGGGGCCGAGTTCACGGATTACGGCTTCACTGATGCCAGCATCTTCAGGGCGGCCGGGGCCGGGGGAGATGACGATGCCGTCATAGCCTGCCTTGGCTATGTCCACCGTGGTCAGGGCATCGTTGCGCTTTACCTCTACCTCCGCGCCCAGTTCCTGCAGGTAATGGACGAGGTTGTAAGTGAAGCTGTCGTAATTATCGATGAGGAGAATGCGCGTCATGCGCGCACTATAGCCATTTGTTGTTTGCCCGCAACCTGTCTGGGGCGCAACTATTCCGGGAGCGTTTCAGGCTTGTGCAGCGCAGCAAAACAGGGTAGTTTACAGGCCCTTTGACTATCCGGAGATGCGCGATGAAGCTGCTCATGGTGGCCGACCAGCAGAATTCGCCCACGACCTATACCTACCTGAAGAAGCTGGCCCGTCAGCTGGACAAGGCGGGCATCAAGGTGAAAAGCCACACGGAAAAGCTTGGCGATATCGAGCAAACGCTCAAGGGCAGAAAATTTGATCTGGTGCATGTCCATTACCATCCGCATGCACGGAAAATCCGCCATGTAATGCGCGTGTGCGAGGCGGAAGGAATACCCGTTGTCGTGACGTTTCATGAAGTGCTGCGTGTGCCGCCGGAGCGCGTGGACCATGTGCGCAAATGCATCGAACGCGCGCGTTATGCCTATTTCCTGAATGAAGATGATCGCCAGCATGCGCTTGGGCTGAACCCGCGCCTGACGGATGCCAGCGAAGTGGTGCGCATTCCCGCGCCGAATGATCTTGGGCCAGAATTCACTGCCACCAAAGAGCAACTGCTGGGCGATTTCGGTCAATCACAGGGCATTGGCACCGTATTATACCTCACAGCCGTTGAGCCGGAGCAGGGGATTGAAGAGGTGATGGAGCTTTCCGCCAGCCTGCCGGATGGCGTGACGCTGCGGGTGATGGGCACGGTGCCGCCGGGGCAGGGGAGCTATGCGAAATACCTGAAAGCCAAGGCGCATTTCAGCCATTATCCGGTAACCCTGGAGATATCCAAGCGGCGCATCGGCAAGAAGCAACTGTGCGACGCGCTGCAGGATGTGCTGTTTGCCTATCTGCCGGAGGGGATTCCCGGAAGCCCGGGCTATTCCGGCATATCGGAGCATTCGATGCAGGTGCCGTTTCTGAACGTGGCGCAGACGCTGGTATTCGCCCATGCGGGGGAGCATACGTCGCCCGCCATGAAGCACGTGACGCATATCCTGAAAAAACCGGAGGACCTGGCCAAGGCTCTGGTGCATTACCGTCAGCACCCGCAATTGCTGCGCGACAAGCTGCTGAACGCCGCGCATTATGCCAGCGCCTTCACATGGGGGGACCTTGCCCGCCAGTCCATTGCGTCTTATAAGCTGATTACGCAATAGGCCCGTTGGTTTTCATTCATGCTGTTCATTCTCTCCCCCGCCAAAACGCTGGACGGCAACCCGCCGAAGCCGGCAATGCCGCCCACCCAGCCGGAATTTTTGAAGGAAG
The DNA here is from genome assembly GCA_016124905.1 of bacterium. NCBI lineage: Bacteria > bacterium. The sequence continues at coordinate 73,490 of WGMV01000011.1, read as the reverse complement.
CCGAGGCATTGGTGAAGATTTTGCGCAAAAAAAGCGCGGCGCAGCTGGGCAGGCTGATGGATATCAGCCCCAAGCTGGCGGAGCTGAACCATGCCCGGTACCAGCGGTTTTCCACGCCATTTACTACGGAAAATGCCCAGGCGGCGCTGACGCTGTTCAAGGGCGATGTGTATCAGGGTATGGAGGTGAAGGATTACGGCAAGAAGGACTGGGCCTTCGCGCAGGCGCATGGGCGGATTCTATCAGGCCTTTACGGGTTGTTGCGTCCGCTGGACCTGATGCAGCCCTACCGGCTGGAGATGGGCACGGCGCTGGCTAGCCCGAAAGGGGAGAATTTGTATGATTTCTGGAAAAAGGCGGTGACGGCCAAGCTGGCCTCGGAACTGGGCGATGCCAAGCAACATCCGGAGCCGGTGCTGCTGAACCTGGCCAGCCAGGAATATGCCGGGGCGGTGGATGCGAAGGCGCTGGCGAAAAAGGGCATCCGCGTGATTGAGGTGCAGTTCAAGGAAGAAAAGAACGGCAAGCTGGCGACCATCGGGCTGCTGGCCAAGCGGGCGCGGGGCATGATGGCCAACCATATCATCCGTGGGCAGATCAATGAACCGGAGGCGTTGAAGCGCTTTACCGAGGGCGGGTACCGCTTCCGTAAGGAACTGTCCGACGAAGCACATATGATTTTTACGAGGAAGGCAGGAAAATCATGATTGCTTCCTGCTCGGGCCTGCTTGCCCTCGCAATGAAGCGTGCTCAAGGCTGTGGCGCGACGTACTGTCGCGCATGGGAAATGTGAGGGTTAGGGTATCTATGTTTTATGAGCATCATGCATTCGTCTGCACCAATGAGCGCCCGGAAGGGCACAAGCGCGGTTCCTGCGCGCGCAAGGGCAGCGAGGATATTCGTAACTATATGAAATCACTCACAAAAGAGCTTGGGTTGAAGGGCGATGTGCGCATCAATGGCGCGGGTTGCCTGGACCGGTGTGAGCTGGGGCCGGTGGTGGTGGTTTACCCTGAAGGGATATGGTACCGCGTGCCTGACCGCAAGGCGGCGGACCGGATTGTGCGCGAGCATTTACTTGAAGGAAAAATTATTAAGGAATTTCAATTAGCTGACTCCGACCGGTAGGTGGTGGAAGCATTGTTATAAACTAACACTATCGCCAATGGGCGGATTGGCATAAAATACAAGGACGGTTAACGAATGAGCAGCCCGGCATTGGCCAACCCCTCTATCAGCCAGACAAACAAGGCAATGGATAAGAAGAAAATCCATATCAAGACCTATGGCTGCCAGATGAATTTCTACGATTCGTCCCGCATGGCGGAACTGATGAAGCCGCTTGGCTACGAGCTGAGCGAAAAACCGGACGATGCCGACATGGTGGTGCTTAACACCTGCCATATCCGCGAAAAGGCCTCCGAAAAAATGTATTCCGACCTTGGGCGCATCAAGCGGGCCAAGCAGAAGCTCGGCAAAAACGGCAAGCGCATGCTGGTGGCCGTGGCCGGGTGCGTGGCGCAGGCGGAGGGCGAGGAGATTACCAGGCGCGCGCCTTATGTGGATATTGTGGTGGGGCCTCAGACCTTCCAGCGGTTGCCGGACCTGGTAGCCAAGAGTTTGCGTGACCACGCGATAAAGGGTGGGGGCGAGAAGATCCATGAGCTGGATTTCGCGGTGGAAGAGAAGTTTGATAAACTCGCTATCCAACCGCCGGAAGGGGCGACGCAGGCGTTTTTGACCATTCAGGAAGGGTGCGACAAATTCTGCACCTTTTGCGTGGTGCCCTATACGCGGGGCGGGGAATATTCACGCCCGGTGAATGACGTGCTGGCAGAGGCGCGGACGATGGCGGCGGGCGGCGTGGTGGAAGTGACCTTGCTCGGGCAGAATGTGAATGCGTATCACGGCATGGCTGGGGGCGGGGAGTGGAACCTGGCGAAGCTGTGCCATGCATTGGCCGAGATTCCAGGGATTACGCGTATCCGTTACACCACCTCGCACCCGCGCGATATGGATGATGCACTGATTCAGGCGCATGCGGATTTGCCGCAATTGATGCCCTATCTGCACCTGCCGGTGCAATCTGGATCGGACAGGATCCTGGCGGCGATGAACCGCAAGCATACGGCGAAACATTACCTGAATATCATTGAGAAACTGCGCAAGGCGCGGCCGGATATCGCCTTGTCCACCGATATCATTGTCGGGTTTCCCGGTGAGACGGATGAGGATTTCGAGGCGACCATGCAGCTGGTGCGCAAGGTGGGCTATGCGCAGAGCTATTCCTTCAAATACAGTATCCGCCCCGGCACGCCTGCGGCGAGCGTGGAGGAGCAGGTGCCCGAAGAGGTAAAGGATGCGCGGCTGCAGGCGCTGCAGGCATTGCTGAACCAGCAGCTGATTGATTTCAATCAATCCATGGTCGGGCAACGTATGGAAATATTGATTGAGAAGCCGGGCAAGCATGCGGGGCAGATGGTCGGGCGCAGCCCCTACCTGCAATCGGTGCATGTGGATGATTGCGATCTCAAGCCGGGGCAACTGGCTGAGGTCATCGTGACCGGCACGACGCATTTCGGGCTCCGTGCCGTGCTGGCGGAAACCATGCCTAACCCACTCTCTCAGGAGGATACGCACCTTGGCCACGCATGAATTCACCGCTGAGAACCCGCTTTATCTGTCGTTTGACAATAACCGGCTCCTGCCGAGCCTGTATGGCGATTGCGACCGGCACCTGGAGGCGATCGAAAAGCATATTCATGTGAAGGCGGCGTCACGCGGGAATATGGTGGCGATTCTCGGCAAGAAAAAGGATGCTGAACGGGCACGCATCGTGCTGGAGCATCTGTATCAGCAGCTGGAACAAGGCGTAAGCGTAACCGACAAGGAAGTGGAGGCGGCCATTCGCATGGTATCAGAAAAACAGGGCATGACGGCGGACGATCAACGGCGTTTGCTGGATGATAACGGGCGTCTGGAGATCAAAACGCGCAAAAAGGCCATTCACCCGTACACCAACCGTCAGGCGGATTATGCCAAGCAATTGCGTGACCATGATGTGTGTTTTGCCGTCGGCCCGGCCGGTACGGGCAAAACCTACATGGCGGTGGCCATTGCGGTGGCGCTGTTCCTGGAAGGAAAAGTGAACCGTATCGTGCTGACGCGCCCGGCGGTGGAAGCGGGGGAAAAGCTTGGCTTTCTACCCGGTGACCTGAAAGAGAAGATCGACCCCTATCTGCGCCCGCTTTACGATGCGCTGCAGGAAATGCTGCCCGCCGAAAAAGTGATGGAATATATGGAGAACGGCACGTTTGAGGTGGCGCCGCTGGCCTTCATGCGCGGGCGCACGCTGAGCTCGGCTTTTGTAATCCTAGATGAGGCGCAAAACACCACGCCGACACAGATGAAGATGTTTCTGACGCGTCTGGGCGAGAACTCCCGCATGGCGATCACGGGTGACGTGTCGCAGACGGATTTGCCCGCAGGCATGCTGTCCGGCCTGACGGATGCCATCACGCGGCTGGAAGGGATCGACGGCATTGCCATCACCCGCTTCCTGGATACGGATGTGGTGCGTCATCCGCTGGCCGCACGCATCATCCAGGCCTATGACAAGGCGGATAAAGCCAAGGCCAAAGCCGCGAAAAAGCCGGAATAACCCATGGCCCATTGCACCACCCAGCTTGAGATTGCGCATGGGGCCTGGGCGGGCGCCATGGCAGGCTGGCCACGCGATATCGGCGCGGTGGTGAAAGAGGCGTGGGAAGCGCTGGAGAAAAAGCATAAGCTGAAAGTGGATGTGGAAGTGTCCGTCGCGTTGATCGCTGACCGCGCCATGCAGGCGCTCAACCGGCAGCACCGCAAGAAGAACAAGCCGACCAATGTGCTGTCCTTCCCGATGTATGAAGGCATCGACGCTATCAAGGAAGCCGTGGAGCCGCCGCCGCTGATGCTGGGCGATATCAGCATGGCCTATGAGACGCTGGTCAAGGAAGCGGATGAGCAGGGCAAGAGCCTTTATGCCCATACGGCGCACATGCTGGTGCATGGGGTGCTGCATCTGGCCGGATACGACCATGAAGACGATGCCGATGCCGAGGCCATGGAGGCATTCGAAACAGAGATTCTCTCAACCTTATCCATCGATAATCCATATGAAGCCGTCACCTGAACCTAAAAAGGGATCTGACATGTCCGTCAACGCACCGCAACTGGCGCCCGCCAACGACGCTAAAGAGGACGCGCCCGTAAGCGAGGGCCGATCTAGGAAGAATGGCGACCAACCGTCGCTGTTCAAAGGATTGAAGGAATGGGTGAAGGACAGTTTCGGCATGCGCGGGCGGGAGCATTTCCGCGCGGCAGTGGAAGAGGTGCTGGACCAGAATGAGGACGACCCCGCGCTGACGAGTGAAGAGCGCAGCATGTTTTTAAACCTGCTGGATTTCGGCGATCTCAGCGTGAGCGATATCATGGTCAACCGCACGGGTGTGGTGGCGGTACCGTCTGACACGAGCCTGGAGCATCTGCGTCAGACCATCATCACCAGCGCGCACAGCCGGGTGCTGGTGTTTGAGAACACGCTGGATATGATCATCGGCATGGTGCATGCGAAGGATCTGGTGCAGTTTCTGAACCAGGAATACGGATTTTCGCTGAATAAGGTGTTGCGCCCGGTATTCGCCGTGCCGCCGAGCATGAAGGCCATCAACCTGCTTGCCAACATGCGCTCCAACGGGATGCATCTGGCCGTGGTGGTGGATGAATATGGCGGCACCGACGGACTGGTGACGCTGGAGGATGTGTTTGAGCGCATTGTCGGTGATATCCAGGACGAGCATGACGAAGGGGAAACAAAGGATGAAAGCTTTGTGTGGCTGACGCCACGCCAGGCTGTGGCCGATGCGAAAATCGACATGGAAGCGCTGGAAGAGCACCTCAAGCTTGTGCTGCGCAGCCCGGGTGATGAGGAGCACTACGACACGCTCGGCGGGTTTTTGATGCAGCAGTTCGGCCATGTGCCCGCCAAGGGCGAAAAATTGGTGGCCCAGCAGGTGCTGTTTGAGATCATCGAAGCCGATGCGCGGCGCATATTGGAAGTGCGCATGACCCTGCCGGATGAAGATTAGGGCCGACGCGCCGTTCTTTCACGCAAGCATATGCACATCCCGCTTTCGCGGGAATGGCGATGGTTTATAGTCTGCCCGAAGTTTCTTAAGAGTTCGGTATGAGATTCCTCAAGAACATTATTGACCGCTGGCGCCAGCCGCGTGGGCGTGACCAATGGGTTGCGGGTGCGCTGGCGGTGCTGGCCCTGCCACCGTTTTTCTTCTGGCCGGTGTTGCCTTTCAGCCTTGGCATGCTGTGGAATGGCGTGCGTCAGGCGGTGAACCGCAAGCAATTGTTCGTGCAGGGCTGGTGGTGGGGTTTCGGCTATTTCATGGCGGGGCTTTACTGGTTTGCCTGTGCGTTGTTGACGGATGCGGCGCAGTTCGGCTGGCTGATACCGTTTGCGCTTACCATCATTCCCGCCGTGCTTGCCATCTATACCGGGATCACCTGCCTGCTGGCCGGGTGGTTTAAGCCGCGCGGGGTGGCTGGTACGGTGTGTTTCGCCGCAAGCTGGGTGCTGCTGGAGTGGCTGCGCGGCATGTTGTTTACCGGTTTTCCCTGGAACCTTATCGGCTACAGCCTGAGCGGCACGCTGGCCACCCTGCAGCTGGCCAGCCTGGGCGGCGTGTGGGGAATGGGGTTTGCGGCCGTGTTCCTTTCCCTGCTGCCATGGCTGGGCAGCAGGGAAGAAGGATGGCGGAAAGGCAAAGGGCTTGGCACGGCATTGGCCGTGCTGGCGCTGTTGATGGCCGGTGGCCAGGCCCGGCTGGCGCAGCACCCGTTAAAGCAGGATGGGCCGGTGGTGCGCATTGTGCAGCCTAACATCCAGCAGCACATGAAATGGTCGCCGGAGATGCGGGCCAAGGCGGTGTTTGAGCAGATGCGCATGAGCCGCATGGGGGAGAATGAACAGCCGAGCCATATTCCCAGGCTGGTGGTATGGCCTGAGACGGCGGTGCCTTATATCTGGTCGGAAGGATTCTTCTTGAGACCGGTATTGGCGCAAGCCGTGCCGCCGAACGGAGGCGCGCTGCTGACGGGCATCATCCGCGAGGCGCATGAGGACCTGTATAACGCCATGCTGGTGTTGAAGCAGGATGCGCGGCTAGAGGGAAGTTATGAAAAGCGGCATCTGGTGCCGTTTGGCGAGTTCGTGCCGTTTAGGAACATCCTGCCGCTGGTGGCGATGGTTTATGGCGGAAAGGATTTCAGCCGGGGCGAGGGGGGCGCGGTGCTGACGCTGCCCGGCATCCCGCCGGTGAGGCCGTTGATCTGCTATGAGGCTATTTTTCCCGAAGACATCTGGGATGGTCAAGGAACAAGGCCTGAATGGCTGGTCAATATCACCAACGATGCCTGGTTTGGCGACAGTACGGGACCACACCAGCATTTTGAGGCGGCACGTCTGCGCGCGGTGGAGCAGGGGGTGCCGCTGGTGCGGGCGGCCAATACCGGCATCAGCGCGGTGGTGGACGGGAACGGGCGAATCGTCCGGATGCTGTCCATTGGGGTTAAAGGAACCATTACCGAAAGCATGCCTGCCATGCTTGAGGCGCCTCTTTACGCCCGCCATTCCTACCTTATAATTAATCTTATCGTCATCTTACTGACAGGTAGTCTCTGCTATCTTTATCGGGCTGATTTAAAGACAATATAAAATTAACAGCCAAGAGTAAAAATTAGGACACTTGCGGTTCGCTAATTTGTCTCTAAATAGAACAGATGTCATGCCAGTGACATTGAAACTGCATGATTTTGTAACAAGCACCTGTCATATCGACGCCATTATCAACGGATAGAATATTCAGAAAGCGGCATATGCCTCATCCAGTAGACGCCCATGTAGGTAAACGGCTTCGTCAACGCCGGAACTTGCTTAATGTCAGCCAGCAGGACCTGGCCGAGCAGGTGGGCATCACCTTTCAGCAGGTGCAGAAATACGAGCATGGGGTGAACCGTGTAAGCTCCAGCCGTTTGTACGAATTCGCCAAGGTGCTGGCGGTGGATATTCCTTATTTCTTTGAAGGGCTGCCTTCCACGGTGCAGGAAATGCATTATGGTGTTTCCGATCAGGATCAGGCAGGGTTTTCAGGGCCGGATCATCTAATTACCGACGAGCACGACCTGGTGGCGGCCTATCGCCGCATCAAGGACAAGGGATTGCGGGAGCATGTGCTTGAGCTGGTGAAAAATCTCGCGCCGACCGGTAGCAAAAAATAATCCGTCCGCGCGGATTGGCCGCATCCGTCTTGTAAAATTATTTTTGCTGCATCCGGATGGCGCTTGCGCTAATCCATAGAGCCTGATGTTTTTTTGACAAAAAGGCCGTTATGCAGCAAGCAGCTCTCCGCAAGACCTTATCCAACCGCCCCCCGCTTCCTTTGCTCGACAAGAATCATTTTCTGTTCACCAGCGAGTCGGTGTCCGAAGGGCATCCCGATAAAATCTGCGATCAGATTTCCGATCATATTGTCGATGCGTTTTTGCGCGAAGACCCCTATGCCCGCACGGCGGTGGAAACGATGGCGACCACCAATGCCGTGGTGATCGCCGGTGAGGTGCGCGGCCCGGCCAAGCTGATGGAAAAAAGCTATATTGAGCAGATCGTGCGCGATACGGTGAAGCATATCGGCTACGAGCAGGAAGGCTTTCACTGGAAGAACATGAAAGTGGACGTGCTGCTGCACGCGCAATCCGCCGATATCGCCCAGGGCGTGGATGCCGCCGCCAGCAAGGAAGAAGGCGCGGGCGACCAGGGGATTATGTTCGGTTATGCCTGCCGCGAGACCGAAAGCCTGATGCCTGCGGCTATTCATTATTCCCATAAGATTCTGCGTTTGCTTTCCGAGGCGCGCCACAGCGGCAAAGCGCCCCAGCTCGGCCCGGATGCCAAGAGCCAGGTGACGCTGATGTATGAAAACGAGATGCCGGTGCGCGCCACTTCCGTGGTGGTTTCCACCCAGCATGTTGACGGGCTGACGCAGCAGCAGGTGCGCGATATCGTGCGTCCCTATGTGCTGGAAGCGCTGCCAAAGGGCTGGATGTGCGACGAGGAGCATTTCTATGTTAACCCGACCGGCAAATTCGTGATCGGCGGGCCGGATGGCGATGCGGGGCTGACAGGCCGCAAGATCATCGTGGATACCTATGGCGGCGCGGCCCCGCATGGCGGCGGCGCGTTCTCCGGCAAGGACCCCACGAAGGTGGATCGTTCGGCAGCCTATATGGCGCGCTACCTGGCCAAGAACGTGGTGGCCTCCGGGCTTGCCAATCGTTGCACGCTCCAGCTTTCCTATGCCATCGGCGTGTCTTATCCGCTGTCGCTTTATGTGAACATGCACGACACCGGTAAAGTGCCGGAAAGCGAAGTGGTGAAGGCGCTGTGGGATATGGTGGATCTTTCCCCGCGTGGTATTCGTGAGCATCTGAAACTGAACCGTCCCATCTACGCGCCGACGGCGGCCTATGGCCATTTTGGCCGTGAGCCGACGGCCGAAGGGCATTTCAGCTGGGAAAAGACCGACCTGGTGGACGAGCTGAAGAAGATTTTCTAGCTATTCTTCTTTTCGCCATTCCAACGAAAGCTGGAATCCATGGGAGGGGGGATTCTCCTGCCTGTGTTGTTGCGCTGTCTGCTGGATTCCAGCTATTGCTGGAATGATGAGTTCATGGTGGTTTATGCATGTCCATACCCAATAAGACCGCGTTTCGCGACAAGCCGTGGGAATGTTCGTTCGCACGGGTTCGGGGCGGCAGGCCGCTGAAAGACAGCCAGGCCGCCCTGATGCGCGATATGCTGCCGAAGCGCAGCGTGCGTTTGCCGGAAAAACAGGCGGAAAGCCTGGAAGAGCTGGTGGCCGGTGCTTCGACGTTTCCGCAGGGCTGTGGGGTGGAGATCGGCTTCGGCGCGGGCGAGCATGTGCTGGCCATGGCGCGACAGCAGCCGGGGCGCCTCTGGATCGGCTGCGAGCCTTACCTGCATGGCATGGCGAGTTGCCTTTCGGCTTTGGAAAAGGAACATGCGCCCAATCTCTGGCTGCATCATGGCGATGGGCGGGATGTGCTGTGCCTGATGCCCGATGCCTGTGTGGATGAGGCTTATATCCTGTTTCCCGACCCATGGCCCAAGAAGCGGCACCATAAGCGCCGCATCGTGGAACCCGCCCTTTTGTGCGTGCTGGCGCGGGTGATGAAACCGGGCGGGGTGCTGTGGCTGGCCACGGATATTGAGGATTATGCCGAATGGATGATGGAAAAATTCCTGCAGGAGCCGGAATTCCGCTGGGATGCGCCGTATCCGGTCCATTGCCGCATCCAGCCGGAGGGGTGGGTGGTGACGCGGTATCAGGCCTGGGCGCAGGAGGAAGGGCGGCAGCCGTGGTTTTTTCGGCTGGTTCGGCAATAATCCGCTTGTTTTTCTCAAAATCAGGGGGTATAAGGCCTTCAGAAAGTGGGCCGCGGCCCGCTTTTTTTTGTACCAAAATTCTGTTTGCCTCCGGCGAAATCCTTCTTGATTTCGCCGTGAGGCGCGCTCAGGGCTGACCAGCGCGACGTACTGTCGCGTTAACAGGGATAGGGCGCGTTTCGGGGCAGCGATATGGAACCTGATGGCAGATATTGAGACCAAAGTGACCGACCTTATTACCCCGACGCTGGATGCGATGGGGCTGGAGATCGTGTCGCTGCGGATTCACGGTGCCGGTGTGGGCCAAAGCCAGCTGCAGATATTGCTGGACCATACGGACGGAACGCCCGTGACGCTGGAGGATTGCACCCAGGCCAGCCGCTCCATCGCCATGCTGATGGAAGTGCATGATCCGATCAGCAGCGCCTATGTGCTGGAAATCAGTTCCGCCGGGGTGGACCGGCCGCTGACCAAGCCGAGCCATTACCCGACCTATATCGGGCATGAAGTGAAGATGCAGACCCAGCCGCTTGATGGCCGCAGCCGCTACCGTGGCATCATCTGCCAGACGACCGACCGCATGGTGGCGGTGGAGGACGGCAATGTGTGCTGGATGATCCCCTTTGCGCAGATCACCGAGTCACGCCTGGTGCTGACCGATGCGCTGCTCAAGAAATTCCGCCCCAAAGCCGAGCCGAAAGCCAACCCCTGGGAAGGCAAGAAGCAAAGCCAGCGTGGCAAAAGAGATCCTATTTAACCCAAGGAGTAATAAACATGGTCGCTGAACCAGCAATTGTCGGCAATTCGGAAATCCTGCAGGTGGCCGAGGCCGTCTCCCGCGAGAAGGGCATTGACCGCGAAGCGGTGATCGAGGCGCTGGAACAGGCTATCCAGGTGGCCGCGCGCCGCAAATACGGCCATGAGATGCAGATCATCTCCCAGATCAGCCGCAAGACGGGCATGATCTCGCTGTACCGCCAGCGCAATATCGTGGAAGTGGTGGAAAACTACGCCACGGAAATGGACCTGGAAGATGCCAAGAAGCGCGACCCCAAGGCCGAGCTTGGCGGGGTTGTGAGCGAAGCCCTGCCGCCGATCGATTTCGGCCGCGTGGTGGCACAGACGGCCAAACAGGTAATCATCCAGAAAGTGCGCGACGCCGAGCGCGATGTGCAGTTCAACGAATTCCGCGACCGTGTGGGCACCATCATCAACGGCGTGGTCAAGCGTGTAGAATATGGCAACGTGGTGATCGACCTTGGCCGCAGCGAAGCGGTGATCTACCGCGAGCGTTGCATCCCTCGCGAAATGTTCAAGCAGGGCGACCGCGTGCGCGCCTATGTGGAGGATGTCCGCCGCGAGCGCAGCGGCCCGCAGATTTTCCTGTCCCGCGTGCATCCGCAATTCATTGCCAAGCTGTTTGAGCAGGAAGTGCCGGAAGTGTATGACGGTATCATCGAGATCAAGGCCGTGGCGCGTGATCCCGGCTCCCGCGCGAAAATGTGCGTGTCTTCCAACGACCCGAGCATCGATCCGGTCGGCTCCTGCGTGGGTGTTCGCGGTTCCCGCGTGCAGGCCGTGATCCAGGAGATTCAGGGCGAGAAAATCGACATCATCCCCTGGTCGCCGGACCCTGCCACGCTGGTGGTGAACGCCCTGGCCCCGGCCGAGGTCGCCAAGGTGGTGATCGACGAGAACCGCGGCCGCATCGAAGTGGTGGTGCCGGACGAGCAGCTTTCCATCGCCATCGGCCGTCGTGGCCAGAACGTGCGCCTGGCCGCCGATGTGACGGGCTGGGAAATCGACATCCTGACCGAGGAAACCTCGACCAAGAAACGTCAGGAAGAATTCGCCCGCCTGTCCCGCCTGTTCATTGAGGCGCTGGATGTGGAGGATGTTATCGGCGAGCTGCTGGTGACGGAAGGCTTCCAGTCCGTTGAGGAAGTGGCGTTCGTTTCCACCGAGGATCTGGCAAGCATTGAAGGATTTGACGCCGACGTGGCTGAGGAACTGCAGCGCCGTGCCAAAGCCTATCTCGACAACCGTGAACAGAACCTGAAGAACAAGCTGAAGGAACTGGGCATGGAAGCCAGCATCGCCACCGTGCCGCACCTGATGCCAGAAATGCTTGCCCCGCTTCAGCAGGGCGGCGTGAAAACGCTGGATGATCTGGCCGATCTGGCGCGGGATGAGTTCAATGAACTCGTGCCGGGCAGCACGCTCAACGCCGCGCAGGTGGATGAGATGATCATGAAAGCACGCGAACACTGGTTTAAGGAATAACCGGGTTAGCCGCTGTAGCTGGAGGGCCAGTCATGCCCGATAGTGACCATGAACTGGCCGATGAATCGTTCCTGAACGAGAAAGGCCCTGACAGACGCTGCCTGGTAACAGGCAGCGTGCTGCCGAAAGAGGCGATGCTGCGCTTTGTGATGTCGCCCGACGGCGGTGTGGCGTTTGATGTGCGGGAAAGCCTGCCCGGGCGCGGCGCCTGGGTAGTTTCCAGCCGTGGATGCGTGGTGGAAGCCTGCAGGAAGCAGGTTTTTTCCAAAGGGTTTAAACGCAAACTGAAGGTGGATGACGCGTTGCCGGACAAGGTGCGCGCATTGCTGGAGGCACAATTTCTTGCCCAGCTGGGCTTGGCAAGGCGCACAGGAAACCTATATCTGGGAGCGGACCAGGTGCAGCCACTGGTGGCAAAGCACCAGGTTGGGCTTCTGGTCATTGCTTCCGACGTAGCGCCCGCGCAACGTTCCAAATGGCCCGAAGCCAGCGAATTAAACGCGCCCTTGGTGGAACTTATCGACCGGAATGCGCTGAGTCGGGCGGTTGGGGGTGAAAATACCGTTTATCTTGCGGTAAAATCGTCTATAGTGCCCGCCTTGGCGAAAGCCGCCAAACGGCTTATCGCCTATGAAAACGCATGAGCGCCGCGCTGTACCGGAAACCTTTTGACAGATAGAAGTGACGAGTAACAAGACCATGTCCGACAACAATGATAATTCCGGCAATGCCACGCTGACCGCGCCCAAGCCGCTGAAGCTCTCGCTCAATCGCGGTGCCGACGCAGGCCGCGTGACGCAGAATATCCAGCAAGGCCGCAGCAAAACGGTGACGGTGGAAGTGCGTAAGACGCGCAGCTTCTCGCGCGATGAATCCGGCAAACTGGTTCAGGTTTCCCGCCAGGCGCCCGCGCCGGCCGCTGCGCCCGAGGCTGCACCCGCGCCGACCCCGGTCCATGACGATGCGCCCAGCCTTACCAAGAGTGAGATGGAACGCCGCAAACGCGTGCTTGAGCGTGCCAATGAAAATAAGGGCGCCGATGCCCAGAAACGCGAGGAAGAGCGCCGCCAGATGGATGAGCGCCAGCGCCGCCGCGTGGAAGAGGTGGACCGCAAGCGAGATGAAGAGCAGCGCATAGCCCTGGAAGCCGCTGCTGCCGCATCCACCGCCCTGGTGGAAAAACCAGCCCGCCAGGTGGATGTGACCGATGCCGCTATCAAGAATAAGCATAAGCGCCGCATTGAAGACGAACTGGAAGAAGGTGAAGATGACGCGCTGAAGAAAAGCGCCGCCCTCAAGAAAAAACGCAGCAAGGTGCGGGGCATTGACGAGGACGACGACCTGCCTTCCTACAACCTTCAAAAGGAGGAGGAAGAGGAGTATTACATCCCGCGTCAGGCCTTGCTGGAAGGCGATGAATTCGAAGATTATTCCGACGATGTGATTCCCGATGACGGTGAAGACGACATCGTGGCGGTGGCCATTCCGAAAGCGAATGACAAGCGCGATGACGTGGTGCGCCGCGTGCAGTCCTCCAGCCGGGTAATCATGGCCGCGCCGGATCCCAATAAAATCCGCAAATACCTGTTGAGCGAGGCCCCGGTTTCGCCCAAGCGCGCGCGCCGCATTGATTCCATGGAAGCGCAGCCGAGCGCGGTGGCTTCCGGCGACAAGAAAATCGGCACCAACAAGCGCCGCCGCGGCCATAAGCCGACCGTGCAGGAGCAGAATATCGTGCTGGATGTGACCATTCCCGAGCAGATCAGCGTGGCCGACCTGGCCAACCGCATGGCGGTGCGTGGGGTGGATGTGATCAAATCGCTCATGAAAATGGGCGTGATGGCAACCCCGGCTCAGATGATCGATGCCGACACGGCGGAGCTGATCGTCAGCGAATTCGGCCATCATCCGCAACGCGTGACGGATGCGGATGTGGAGCAGGAGCTATTCGGCGAAACGGAAGGCTCCGGCACGCTGAAGCCCCGCGCCCCGGTGGTGACGGTGATGGGCCATGTGGACCATGGTAAAACCTCGCTGCTCGACCGTATCCGCCAGACCAACGTGGTTTCCGGTGAGGCGGGCGGTATTACGCAGCATATCGGCGCTTATCAGGTGACGGTGCCTTCGGGACAGAAAATCACCTTCCTCGATACGCCGGGCCACGCGGCTTTCACGGCCATGCGTGCACGCGGCGCGAAGGTTACCGATGTGGTTATCCTCGTGGTGGCGGCCGATGACGGCATCATGCCGCAGACGGTGGAAGCCATCAACCATGCCAAGGCCGCCGGTGTGCCTATCGTGGTGGCCTGTAATAAAATGGACAAGCCGGATGCCAACCCGCAGCGCGTGCGTCAGGAACTGATGCAGTATGAGCTGATCGGCGAGGAATTCGGCGGCGACATCATGATCATCGACGTGTCCGCCAAAGCAGGCACGAATATCGATGCGCTGCTGGATGCGGTGCTGCTGCAAGCGGAAGTGCTTGATCTTAAGGCGGATTACGACGCGCCCGCGCGCGGTGTGGTGATCGAATCCCGCATGGATAAGGGGCGCGGCACGGTGGCGACACTGCTGATGCAGAACGGCACGCTGAAGCAGGGCGACCTGGTGGTGGCGGGTGCGGCTGCGGGCTATGTGCGCGCCATACTGAACGATCGCGGCGAGCAGCTGCAAGAGGCCGGGCCCGCGCTTCCGGTGGAAGTGCTTGGGCTGGATGAAACCCCGGTGGCGGGTGAATTGTTCGCCGTGGCCGAGGATGAAAAACAGGCCCGCGACATCACCGAATACCGCAAGCAGAAGATGAAACTGCAAAAAACGGTGGACGCGCCGCGCATCACGCTGGACCAGCTCTTTACCGACGGCCGCGCCAAGGTGAAGGAACTGCCGCTGATTGTGAAGGCGGATGTGCATGGTTCGCTGGAAGCCATCGTCGGTAGCCTCGAGAAAATCGAGAGCGACGAGGTGAAGGTGCGCGTGGTGCATTCCGGCGTGGGGGCCATCACGGAATCCGACATCGTGCTGGCCAAGGCTTCCAACGCGGTGATCATCGGCTTTAACGTGCGCGCCAACAGCCAGGCCAAGGTGCTGGCCGAGCGCGAAAAAATCGATGTTCAGTATTTCTCCATCATCTATGAACTGATCGATAATGTGAAGAAGGCCCTCAGCGGTATGCTGTCGCCCGAGTTCAAGGAGATCATGCTCGGCTACGCCGAAATCCGCCAGGTGTTCAACATCACCAAGGTGGGCAAGGTGGCGGGTGCGATGGTCACGCAAGGGCTCATTAAGCGCAACGCCAAGTGCCGTCTGCTGCGCGATAATGTGGTGATTCACGAAGGCAGCCTGAAGACGCTCAAGCGTTTCAAGGATGACGTGAAGGAAGTGCGCGAGGGCTTTGAGTGCGGTATCGCCTTTGAGAATTACGACGATATCCGCGAGAATGACCAGGTGGAAGCCTTCGAGCTGGAGCAGGTGACGCGCAGCATTACCTAGCTGCCGCTGCCGGAGAGTGAGAACCTATGGTGATGCAAGCCGCTAAACCGCCGAGCCAGCGCCAGTTGCGCGTGGGGGAGGTCGTCCGTCAGGCCGTGTATGAGATGCTGGTGCGGGGGGATATCATCTCCGCTTCCATCGATATGGCATCGGTTACGGTGAGCCAGGTTTCCATCAGCCCGGATTTAAAGAACGCCACGGTGTTTCTCGCGCCGCTGGCGGGGCGGGATTCGCAGCAGGTTCTCAATGAAATCCGTGCCCAGGGGGACCATATCCGCCGGGTGATCGGCAAGAAAGTGTATCTGCGCTTTGTGCCGAGGCTGCATTTCAAGATCGACGATTCCTTTGACAAGGCCAGCCGGGTGCATGAAATCCTGTTGAGCGAGCGCGTTCAGCGCGACATCCAGCTTCAAGGGCATCATGCCGCGGACGAGGATGAATAGGCCCATTTCATGAACGGCCTTCTGCTGATCGATAAGCCTTACGGCATGGGTTCCACCGATGCGGTGACACAGGTTAAGCGCGTCTTGCCACGTGGTATCAAGGTGGGGCATGCGGGCACGCTGGACCCGCTGGCCACCGGGTTGTTGCCCATTGCGGTAGGTGAGGCCACCAAACTGCTGCGTTTTATCGTGGATGCCAGCAAGACCTATGATTTCACGATCACCTGGGGGGAGCGGCGCAGCACGGCGGATGCCGAGGGCGAGGTGCTGGAAACCAGCGATGCGAGGCCCACGGAAGCACAATTAAAGACGGTTTTGCCAAGATTTCTGGGAGAAATTATGCAGCGGCCGCCTGCCTACTCAGCCATCAAGGTTGGTGGGGAACGGGCCTATGACCTTGCACGGGCGGGGGAGGCGGTGGAACTGGCCGCACGGCCCTTTCATATCCGCGAACTGTCCGTTTTAGCTGCGGATGCGGCATCCGCCACGCTCAGGGTAGGGTGCGGCAAGGGGACCTATGTGCGCAGCCTGGCTGAGGATATTGCCCGGGAACTGGGCGCGGTGGGCTATGTCAGCATGTTGCGGCGTGTGAAAGTGGGGAAATTTTCGGTGGATGATGCGTTTTTACTGGAAAATACCCGCGAAAAAGCCTATACACACGCCCTTTCCGAGCGTTTGCCAATGCTTATGCTCGGGTTGCTCCAGGCGCTGGACGGCGTCCCGGCTCTGGAAATCACCGAAAGCGAGGCTGCAGCATTGCGGCATGGGCAATCGGTGAGGCGGCAAGGCCTTGCTGCCACGAATGCGGAGGAAATGGTTGCATTTTCATCCGGCAAAGTGGTGGCCATCGTGCAATGCATATCGTGCAATGCAGGGGAGGAAGGGTTCAAGCCGCTGCGCATTATTCATGACGTTTGAGGAGTTTATCATGTCCATTACCGCCGCTAAAAAGCAAGAACTGGTCAAAAAATACGCTACCAACGCGAATGACACCGGTTCCCCCGAAGTTCAGGTTGCCCTGCTGACCGAGCGCATCAACAACCTGACCGAGCATTTCAAAACGCACAGCAAAGACGTGCATTCCCGCCGTGGTCTGCTGAAGCTGGTTTCCAACCGCCGCAGCCTGCTGGATTATCTGAAGAACAACGATGCTTCCCGCTATGAGAAGCTGATCGCTTCCCTGGGTATCCGCAAGTAATTCCGCCCGCAGGCCGGAATAACCGAAAAACCCCGCCTTTGGCGGGGTTTTGTCGTTTAAGGGCCGTTTCCTCGTTGCAGTGAAGGGGCGGGCGCTTAAGAAATAAAACTGGTTTAAAGCTGGTTTTTTGCTACAAGGTCTGCGGGCTGTCTTGCATGGCGGGTCCGTTTGTTTTCTTTGCTGTTTTAATGCCATGTAGAAGGGCGCGAGAGGCGCCAGTAGGAAATGGAAAATATGTTCAATATCACGAAAAAGCAAACCATGTGGGGCGGCCGTCCGCTTATCCTGGAAACCGGTAAAGTCGCCCGTCAGGCCGACGGCACCGTGATCGCCACCTATGGCGACACCATCGTTATGGCCGCCGTTGTGGCCGCCAAAGCCGCCAAGCCGGATCAGGACTTCTTCCCGCTGACGGTTCATTACATCGAAAAATTCTATGCCGCCGGCAAGATTCCGGGCGGTTATTTCCGTCGCGAAGCCAAGCCGACCGAGCGTGAGACGCTGATCGCCCGTCTGATCGACCGTCCGATCCGTCCGCTGTTTGCCGACGAATTCAAAAACGAAACGCAGGTTGTGTGCACCGTGCTGCAGCATGACGGCGTGAACGACCCGGATGTGGTGGCGCTGATTGCCGCTTCCGCCGCGCTGACGATTTCCGGCATTCCGTTCCTTGGCCCAATCGGCGCGGCCAAGGTCGGTTACATCAATGGTGAGTATGTGCTGAACCCAAGCATTATGGAAATGCCGGAAAGCAAGCTGGACCTCGTGGTGGCCGGTACGGAAGAATCCGTACTGATGGTTGAATCCGAAGCGCAGGAACTGAGCGAGGAAGTAATGCTCGGCGCGGTGAATTTCGGCCTAAAGAACAGCAAAACGGCGATTGACCTCATCATCGCGCTGGCGGATGAAGCGGCCAAAGAACCCTGGGCTCTGCCGGAAATCGATAATAGCGAGCTGTACAAAGCCGTTAAGAAGATTGCCGAGAAGCCCATTCGCGAAGCCTATGGCATTGTGAACAAGCAGGAACGCGTTGCCGCTCTTTCCGCTGCCAAAAAAGAGGTGCTGGAGAAGCTGGTGAACGAGACGACCAGCGCCGTGCTGGTTGGCGGCCTGCTTAAGAAGCTGGAAATGGACGTGGTGCGCGGCGGTCTGATCGAGACCGGCAAGCGTATCGACGGCCGTGATGTGAAGAAAGTCCGCCCCATTGAAGCGGAAGTGGACATTCTGCCACGCACGCATGGCAGCGCGCTCTTCACGCGTGGTGAGACGCAGGCACTTGTGGTGGCCACGCTCGGCACCAGCCAGGACGAGCAAATGCTCGATGAGCTGGATGGCGACAAGCGCGACCGTTTCATGTTGCATTACAACTTCCCGCCATACTCCGTGGGTGAAGCCACCCCGCTGCGTCCGCCAGGGCGCCGCGAGATTGGCCATGGCCGTCTTGCCAAGCGCGCCATTCTGCCGTTGCTGCCTTCGAAAGAAGAATTCCCTTATGCCATCCGTCTGGTTTCGGAAATCACCGAGTCCAACGGTTCCTCCTACATGGCCTCCGTGTGCGGTGGTTCGATGGCGCTGATGGCGGCGGGCGTTCCGCTGGCGCGCCCGGTTGCGGGCATTGCCATGGGCCTGATTCTGGAAGGCAAAAAATACGTCGTGCTTTCCGACATCATGGGCGATGAGGATCACCTTGGCGACATGGACTTCAAAGTAGCCGGTACCGATGAGGGCATCACCGCGCTGCAGATGGACATCAAGGTGCGCGGTATTACAGAAGAGATCATGAAAGTGGCTCTTGAGCAGGCGCATGAAGGCCGCAAGCATATTCTGGGTGAGATGTCGAAAGCCATCACCGGTGCGCGCGGCGGTGTGAGCCAGCATGCACCGAAGGTGACCACCATCCAGATCCCGAAAGATAAGATCCGTGAAGTGATCGGCACAGGCGGCAAGGTGATTCGCGAGCTTTGCGAAGAGACCGGCACCAAGATCGACATCGAGCAGGACGGTACGGTTCGTATCGCCTCCACCGATGCCGAGAAGGCACAGATTGCCGTGGATCGCATCATGGGCATCGTGGCCGAGCCGGAAATGGGCATGATCTATGACGGCAAGGTTGTGGACATTGTTGATTTCGGTGCGTTTGTGCAGTTCCTTGGCGCGCGCCAGGGGCTGGTGCATATCAGCGAGCTGGCCTTCAGCCGCGTCGAAAAAGTCGGCGATGTGCTGAAAGTGGGCGATGAGGTGAAGGTGAAATGCATCGGCATGGACCGCGGCAAAGTACGCCTGAGCTACCGCATGGTGAACCAGGAGACCGGCGAAGATGCCGAGCTGCCGGAAGGTTTTGAAGTGCGTGCCCCGCGCAGCGACAACGACCGTGGCGAACGCCGTGGTGGTCGTGACCGTGGCGATCGTGGTGACCGTGGCGGTGATCGCGGTGAACGCCGCGAGCGCAGCAACGATGATGGTGAGGATCGCGGTGAAGACCGTCCTCGTCGTCGCCGTCCGTTCTAAAACAGCGTTGCTGTTTTAGAATAAAAGGAAAAGCCCGTGGTACTGCCACGGGCTTTTTGTTTTGAATGGGAGTTTATGCCAACCATTGCCGATATAAGCGCCGTTATTGAAGCATCCGAGCTTTATGCCGATATTGTGGATGAGGATGCGTTGGGTGGGGAGTGTTTGCCATCCTCCCTGCAAATCCAGAACGAGTTGAGAGCGGCCGGTATTCTTTCCATCGCCATTTCCCATAATGGCGATGGCCATGTGTTTTTGATTGCCGAGAGTGAAGAGGGGCCGGTGCTGGTGGATGTCACGGCCTCCCAATTTCAAAATGATAGCTTGGGTTTTGCCGCGCCGACGACCTATCTGCTGGGGCCGTTGAAGGGCATGCTGACATGGCTGCTGGAGGTTTGCCCAAAGGTTGCCGAGAACTGGACGGAAAAGCTGGTGGCTACCAAGCTGGTGCCGACCGCCGAGACGCTTTATGAACTGGATGCAGCCGAAGAATTACTGTGGCAACAGGCGGCGGCAATTTATGCCGAGCTGGGGCTTGAGCTTGGCCATGAGCATAAGGATACGGCTGGGATGCAGCGGGAGGCGGAGTGGTTGATTTTTCACTATTGCCGGCGCGAGGCTGACCTGGATTTAAGCGATGGCCGCATGCAGGGCCAATATAAACCAGATGAATATGTGGCCTTACTTGCAGAGGAAGCGGCTATTCATGTCCCATCGCACACGGTTGAGCATGCGTTGCCGGTGCTGGCCAGCGCATTCTGCCCGGATATGCTGAAAGGAAAACCGGTGGTGGTGCATTAAGTCCGGCAGGCAATGCCGGATGCAATCATCACTTCTTCCATAGCTGCACTGAGGAGCTCTTTATGCTGCCCGTTGCCTTGGCTTATATGGTCTACCCGTGAGTCTTCCAGCCATCTTTTAATGCCGGGAACATGGTCATAATTGAAGATAGAATAAACCAGATAGATCTTATCGGGTAAGGGGATCTGGTGCTCTTCCATCCAGTTCAGCAATGGCACGGCATGATAAGGGCAAGCAAAGATCTCCTTCGGATGGTCTCCCTGTTGGTGGCGAGCACTTATTTGCGCCAATACTGGTTTCAACGTATTGAGTTCTATTTGCTGGTCACGCGTGGTGTTGTGGTTGTCAAAATGGATAAGGCTGCCGTTTTCAGCGAGTTCTGAACTAATCTGATCGGCCATTTGCAGGCTCATTTCATAGCTTTGTTCCGCCAGATGGCTGGAAGCCTGAGCACAGGCATTCAGGATATGTGGATCGTCAGTGCTTATCCATGGCACCATGTTGTAGCTACCGACCACCAATACATAATCAGACATGACCATTCCCTGTATTTTCAATTACAGCATTGATAAATAATGGAAATATGTGACGTGGTTATGACAATGCATGCCTTAGGGTTTTTAAGGCTTCCAGCGGGTTTTGCGCCTGCGTGACAGGACGGCCGACGACGAGGTAGTCGGCACCGGCCTTGACGGCTTCAGCGGCGCTGAGGGTGCGGGTCTGGTCGTCGCCGCCGGACTGGGCGCGGATGCCGGGGACGACGAGTTTGACGTCGTGGCCGAAGCGGGCGCGGATGGGGGCGATCTCCAGCGGGGAGCAGACGAGGCCCTTGATGCCTGCGCCGATGGCGAGTTCGGCGAGTTTGAGCACCTGGGTTTCAATGTTGCCGTAGCCAATCTGGGTGGCTTCCTGCTGGCTGAGGCTGGTGAGCAGGGTGACGGCGAGCACGAGCGGGGCTTTGGTGTTGCGTTTGTCAGCCTCTTCCATCGCGGTTTCGGCAGCAGCTTTGCACATGCTGTGGCCGCCGGATGCATGGATGGTGAGCATCTCGCAGCCCGTTGCCATAGCGCTGCGGATGGCACCTTTGACGGTGTTGGGGATGTCGTGGAATTTCAGATCGAGGAAGAGGCCGCAGGGGAGTTCCAGCTTCTGCACACCGGCGATGCCGTGCATGGTAAAGAATTCAAGGCCGAGTTTCACAAGGCCTGCTTCATGCGCGAAGCTGTTCACCCAGCTCTTTACGGTAGCCGGGTCGTTGCTGTCGAGGGCGATGATAAAAGGGTTATGTGGCATGGGTATTGTGTGAAGATACTCCCTCACCCCAACCCTCTCCCTCAAGGGGAGAGGGGGATAAGAGAGTGATTGAGACTAAAGCCCTATAGCTTGTTTTTGTAGGCTGGTGGAGTTTTTTGTGTGAGGGGTTACCCCCTCTCCCCTTGAGGGAGAGGGTTGGGGTGAGGGGGTATCTTAAAAGTTGAGGTGAGAGGTTTTATGAGAGGCTGTACACCACTTCCCCCGCCACCACGGTATGAATGGCGCGCCCTTTGACCTTGCGGCCATGGAAAGGGGTGTTGGTGGAGGTGCTGCTGAATTTCGTGTGGTCGATGGTCCAGGGCGTGTCGAGGTCGATCACGACGAGGTCCGCAGGGTAACCTTTGGCGAGGCGGCCGGTCTTCTGTTTAATGATGTCGGCGGCCTGGTTGGTCATTTTGGCGAGCAGGTCGCGCAGGCTGAGGAGCTTATTGTGGTAAAGCTCGAGCGAGATGGGCAGCATGGTTTCCACACCCACGATGCCGAAGGTGGCGGAGGGAAGGGGCAGGGCCTTGCTGTCGGGGTCGTGCGGGGCATGGTCGGTGGCGATGGCGTCCACCGTGCCGTCCTTCAGGCCTTCCAGCAGGGCGGCGACGTCTTCCTTGCTGCGGAGCGGCGGGTTCATTTTGGCGAGTGTGCCATGTTCCAGCACGGCGGATTCATCCAGCGTGAAATGGTGGGGGGAGACCTCGCAGGTGACGTGCTGGCCCTTGGCCTTGGCGCGGCGCACCGCGTCCAGCGCCTCACGCGTGGAGACGTGCAGCACGTGGTAATGGCCGCCGACGAGGGCGTTGAGCAGAATGTCGCGCTCCACGCACACGGCTTCGGACGCATTGGGGATGCCGCCGACGCCAAGCTGGGCGGAGACATACCCTTCGTTGATGCAGCCTTTGTTGGTGAGGGAGAGATCCTCGGCATGCTGGGCGACGACGAGGCCAAGGTCCTTGGCATATTCCATCACGCGGCGCATCAGCAGGCTGTTGCCGAGCGGCAGGCCGTCGTCGGTGAAGCCCACCACGCCCGCCTTGGCCATGCCGGAAAGATCGGCCAGCTGTTCGCCCTTGAGGCCTTCGGTCATGGAGCCGTACATGCGGATGTGGTTGTAGCTGGTTTCACGCGCGCGGCTTTTGATGAATTCCACCACCGTGGCATCCTGGATGGTCGGCTTTGTGTTGGGCTGGCACACGACCATAGTGATGCCGCCCGCCACTGCCGAGCGGCTACCGCTCTCGATGGTTTCCTTGTGCTCCTGGCCGGGTTCGCGAAAATGCACCTGGATGTCCACCAGGCCGGGGGCGAGGACGTGACCGCCGCAATCGATCACTTCCGCACCTTCGGGCGTGGCGCCTTTTTTGATGTGTGGGCCGAGGTCGGTAATCAGGCCGTCCTGCGCGATGAGGCCGCCGGTTTCGTCGCGGCCGGATTCGGGGTCCACAAGGCGGGCATTAATGAAGGCCAGTGTTTTGGCCTGTTTGCCGGTAGGCTTGGTGAAGGTCTGTTTCATTGTTTTTTTTCCGAGTAGATATCGGGCCGGTGGAGCTCCAGCCAGTTTTCGGGGTTTTGCAGCGGGGTGAAGCCCAGCTCGCGGTAGAAATTATGCGCCTTGGAGGTGTAAAGCGCAAGCTTGCGTAACCCCTGAAGCGCCGGATGCTCGATCATCTCGCGCATCAGCCAGCGGGCGAGGCCGAAGCCGCGATGCTCGTCCATCACAAACACATCGCACCAATAGGCGAAGGTGGAATAATCCGTCACGATGCGGGCGAAGCCGACCTGCTTTAGTTTTTCACCGCTGGTCTGGAATGCGCCGAAGCAAAGGGAGTTTTCGATGGCGCGTTCAACGATCTCACGCGGGATGTCATGCGCCCATTTGGAATTCTTGCTCAGGTAGCCATGGATGAAATCCACATCGAGCAGTTTCTTCTCGTTGGTGATGACGTAGCCTTGCAGGCGTTCGTCGTCCGGTTCGGTGTCATACAGCGGGGCGGCGATCATAGGAGCCCCGCTTTCTGCCGTGCTTCCGCCAGCCAGAGCAGGATGGCCTGACGCATGGCGACGCCGTGTTCCACCTGGTCAAGAATGAGGCTGAGGTCCAGGTCGTCGGCCAGTTCGCTGGTGATCTCGATGCCGCGGTTCATCGGGCCGGGGTGGAGCACGCGGGCTTTTTTGCCGGCAAGCTTCATGCGCGCATGCGTGAGGCCGAAACGGTCGAAATAGCTGGTGAGGGAGGGGACGTAACCGCCATGCATGCGCTCTTTCTGCAGGCGCAGCATGATGATGGCGTCGGTACCTTTGATGCCGCTTTCCATGTCGGTATGGATGGTGCAGGGGGCAAGGGTTTCGATGCCGCGGGGCATGAGGCTGCTTGGGCCGACCAAGCGCACCTTTGCGCCAAGCTGGTTCAGCAGCAGCAGGTTGGAGCGCGCCACGCGGCTGTGAAGGATGTCGCCGCAGATGGCGATGTTCAGGCCTTTGAACTCACCGAAATGCCGCTGGATGGTGAGGGCATCGAGCAATGCCTGGGTCGGGTGTTCGTGGCAGCCGTCGCCAGCGTTGATGACGCTGGCTTTCACGTTATCCGCCACCAGCTTCACCCCGCCGGATTCGCCATGGCGCACCACGATGAAGCCGGGGTTCATGGCCATCAGCGTGCGGGCGGTATCGATGATGGTTTCGCCCTTGGCGACAGAGGATTGGGCAATGGCGATGTTGACCACATCCGCCCCGAGGCGTTTGCCCGCCAGCTCAAATGAGGTGCGCGTGCGGGTGGAGTTTTCGAAAAAGACGTTCAGCAGCGTGATGCCCTTCAAGTCGTCACGGCGGGCGCGGGGCTGGCGGTTGAAGGAAATAAGCGATGCGGCGGATTCCAACAGTTTGTGGGTATCCGCGATTTTCAAGCCCTGTATCCCCAACAGATGGGGGATCGCTTGTGGTTGTTGCATTGCCAGCTGCTTCGCATTCATGATAAGGATGTGCAGGTGTGTAGAGCTTTTGAAGGGGAATGCAACCCAATGATGCGAAAATCCCTTATCCTTCCTGCGATTGCTATCGCAGGTGTGACGTTTTTGTCATCCTGCCAGCAGATGACGCAGACCTTTCCCTCGCTCGACAATGATGTGACGCCCGAGGTGCTGGTCGAGAAAAGCGGCAAGGATGTGAAGTTCGAGGGCGTGAACGCGTCCCTGCTCAAGACCGCGCAAAAGGCGATGGAAGACGGCAATTACGCCAAGGCGGCGCAATTCTACAAGCAATTGATGAACGAGGACCCCAAGGGCGACCTCTACCAGCTGGCCTATGCCGAGGCGCTTCGCCGCAGCGGGGATTACGGCATGGCGCTGAACACCTATGAGGCTTTCATCCGCAAACATCCTGACAGCCTGGTGGCGCATGAAGGGCGGGGGTTGACCTTGCTGGCGCAGGATGACGTGACGCGCGCGCTGGAGGTGCTGGACACGGTGCGCCAGCGCGACGGCACCCGCTGGCGCACGCTGAACGGCATCGGCGTGGGGCTGGCGATCCAGAAGAAGAATGAAGACGCGCTGCAATATTTCCGCGAAGCCCTGAAATATAACGAGAATAATTCATCCGTGCTGAACAATATCGGCCTGACGCTGGCCATCATGGATGATTACCCACGTGCCCTGAAGGCGCTGGACCTTGCCGTGCGCATGCACAAAGGCCCGACGAAGGACCTGGAGCGCATCGACCTGAACCGGGCGATGGTGATGGGGATTTCCGGCGATCTGGACGGGGCGGAGAAGGTGGCCGGACAGTATCTGAAGAAACCCGAGCTTTACAACAACCTCGGTTATTACGCCTATCTTGCCAATGACCGGGAGCTGGCCAAGACCTACCTGAACATGGCGCTGACCCAGAGCCCGGAATATTATAAAAAGGCGTGGGATAATCTGCAGCAGGTGATGAAGAAGTAACGCTTACAGCGTTACTTCTTCTGGCTTTTATTGGCTCGCTCCGCTCGCTAATTGCGCGCCAATAAGGCGCGGGCCGCGGTCGGGCCCAGTCGCTGTGCTCCAGGTTACTTTTTCTCTAATTGTTTTGCCTGTTGCCAGAGTGCTTCCTGCTCAACAAGCGAGAGCTTGCTGAAGGTTTTGCCGTTTGTTTTGGCGAATTGTTCCATCTGGCGGAAGCGGCGCTCGAATTTGGAATTGGCGTTTTTCAGGGCGGTTTCGGGGTCCAGTTTCAGGTGGCGGGCGAGGTTGGCCATGACGAACATCAGGTCGCCGAATTCTTCCTCGATATGGGCCTGGTTATTGGGGCGTGAGGCGGCTTCTTTCAGTTCGTCTAGCTCTTCGTGGAGCTTGTCCCAGACAGGGGCGATGCTCGGCCAGTCGAAGCCGGTTTTGGCGGCGCGTTTTTGCAGTTTTTCTGCACGCATGAGGGCGGGCAGGCCGAGGGTGACACCGTCCAGCGCACTGGCATCGGGGTTTTGTTGTTCGCGTTTGGCTTTTTTCATGTCCTCCCAGGCGGTGAGCTGGGCATCGGCGGTTTTGATGTCGGCCTCTCCGAGCTTTTGGTTCATTTCGGCTCCGCCGAAGACATGGGGGTGGCGTTCCACCATCTTGTCGCTGATGCTGCCCGCGACATCGTCAAAATCAAACAGTTTTTCTTCTTTCGCCATTTGCGCGTGGAAGACCACCTGCAACAGCAGGTCGCCGAGTTCTTCCTTCAGGTGCTCCATATCGCCCCGCTCAATGGCGTCGGCCACTTCGTAGGCTTCCTCGATGGTGTAAGGGGCGATGGAGGCGAAATCCTGTTCCAGGTCCCACGGGCAGCCGGTGACGGGCGTGCGCAGGCGGACCATGATTTCCAGCAATCTGTCGATAGCGGGACTGGCGGGCAGGGGGGCGGCGGCAGGTTTGGTCATGTGGCTTGTATCCCGTAATATGCTGCGGTAAGCAGGTATAATTGATTCATCCATAAAGGCCAATGCCGTGACCCATGAATTCGCCAGCCCGCACCGTTTCGCCGCCATTGCCCGTGCGGCATTGCCGGTGGCGGCTATCGCCGCGGCGCTGCTGCTGGGGCTTGGGTTGTGGCTGGCGCTTGGGCATTCGCCAGCAGATTATCAGCAGGGGGATTTTGTGCGCATCATGTATGTGCATGTGCCAGCTGCCTGGCTGGCGATGGGGATTTATTCCGCCATGGTGGCTTCCAGCATCGCCTGGCTCATCTGGCGGCACCCGATTGCGGATATGATTGCGCGCAACAGCGCGCCCATCGGCACCGTGTTTTGCGGCATCTGCCTGTTGACAGGCATGATCTGGGCGCGGCCCATGTGGGGCGCCTGGTGGGTGTGGGATGCGCGGCTGACCTCCATGCTGGTGCTGTTCTTTATATATGTGGGCTATCTGCTGCTGGCCAAGGCGGCGGACGATGCGGAAAAATCCGCCATGCCGCTGGCATGCTTGGCGCTGGTGGGGGGCGTGAACCTGCCCATTATCAAATTTTCCGTAGAGTGGTGGAATAGTTTGCACCAGCCTGCGAGTGTGTTTCGCAGCGGGGGGAGTTCACTCCATCCTGATATGCTGGCGCCGCTGATGGTAATGGGGCTGGCATTCCTGCTCATCTATATCGCGCTGCTGCTGGCGGCGGTGCAGACGGAGCTGTGGGAGAGAAAATACAAACGGGCGATGCGCAAGCTCCAGCGCAGCGTTTAAAGCCCCTGCCAGCGTTTGATGCCCTTTACCTCCAGCCCAAAGAGTTCCAGCGCGCGGCCTACGCTGTGGGTGACGATGTCGTCCAGCGATTGCGGGTTGTTGTAGAAGGCCGGGACGGGGGGGGCGATGATGCCGCCCATCTGGGTGACGGTGAGCATGTTCTGGATATGCACCTGCGTCAGTGGGGTTTCGCGCACCATCAGCACCAGCTTGCGGCGTTCTTTAAGAATGACGTCGGCGGCGCGGGGCAGGAGCCCTGCGGTGAGGCCGGTGGCGATTTCCGCCAGGGCTTTCATGGAGCACGGGGCGACCAGCATGCCATCCGTATGGAAGGAGCCGCTGGA
Organism: bacterium; assembly: GCA_016124905.1. Classification (NCBI taxonomy): domain Bacteria; species bacterium. The sequence continues at coordinate 45,921 of WGMV01000011.1, read as the reverse complement.
AATTTTTGCGGCGATGTCACCGGGGGCGTAATGATGGTCCGCCAGTTTTTTTACATCTTCAGCGGTCATGCCGAGTTCCTGCTGAAGGGTGATATAACCCGATTTGCTGACAACCAGATGCGTTTCGACCTTTGATTGGCGCAACAGTTCCAGCGCTTTGGTGCCATAGGTAGCGCCCGATGCGCCGCTGATGCCCAGAATGATGCGTTTAGCTGTCATTATTCTCATTCCATATTATGCGGCAAGAAGCATGCCAAGGCGTGTAAGGATTGCGTAAAAAATGCTTTATTGCCAACAAATTATCTAAAATTGTCCACATATTTTGGTTGAAGGGAAGGCCCTTTTGCGCTATGTTCAAAAACCTAACACTGCACTGCAACATACAGGAGGAATGGCATGACGCTGACTGCTCATATCAAGACACTGGAACAGCGTAAAGTCGAACTGGAGCGCCAGATTCAGGAAGAAGCTACCCGACCGCTGCCAAACCTCATGCTGATTCAGGATTTGAAGAAGAAAAAGCTGCGTACCAAGGAAAAGATCTATTCCCTCGTGACGCAGAAACCGGTGGAACTGGATTGCGCCTAGCCTAACCAACCCAGAAATAAAAAGACGGCCCGTCATGTTTGAACGGGCCGTTTTTTATTGGCAAAAAACGGGCCGGAATGAACCGGCCCAGCTTTTACTAAGCGGCTTCCAGCTCGCTTTCGCGTTCAAATGCCGGAACCAGGCCAAGGGCGGCCTTATAGGTATCCAGCAGATGTTCCTGCTCGTCGCGCTCGTTCTTGTCCATTTTGCGGATGCGGACGACCTGGCGCATGATCTTGGGATCGTAGCCGTTGGCTTTCGCTTCCGAATAAACATCGCGGATATCGCCACCGAGCGCGGCTTTTTCTTCTTCCAGTTTCTCAATGCGCTCAATGAATTGCTTCAGCTGTTCAGCCTGAACGCCACCGTGAAATGTCATGTGTATCTCCTCTATAGGGCCATCGTTGGGGAGTGGTAGTCTGCCCTGTTGCGCGGGGATACGCAAGTGTTGTTGATAAGTTTCTGAGATTCGGCGCTAACCGGCCAAGGCGGCTTCCGGCTGGGCGGCGATGTGCGGCACGGCCATGACGTAGCGGCTCGGAATGGTGAGGCTGCAGCCTGCATCCACCATGGCTAGGCGTACGCCGTATTCAGCCAGTGGGCAGAGCGTGTTAAGCAGCTCGGTGTGGTCATTGTCACTGCGGCGTGCATTCAGGCGGCCATGGTCGAGCAGGGAGGCCATGTCGTGCAGCCAGGCCGTATCGGCGGCAGAAAATGTTGCGGTCAGGCCGTTTTCCAGCTGCCATTGCCAGTCCACCGATTGCGCGCCGGAATGGTGCAGCAGCATTTCCAGCAGCTTTTGAAACGGAGAGGCGGGCAGGAAAAGCCACAGGCTTTCGGGTAAAGCGGCAAGGCCGTGACGCGCCTCGGCACCCAGCTGGTTCAGCCCCGCTTCCAGCAGAAAGGGCTCGTTGGCTTCGGGCGATTCGGCGGTGGAAAACGGCAAATCTGCCATTTGCCTCAGGTGGTGTTCCATCTGCCGCGCGGCGCGGCGGATGCTGGCGATGGCCTCGCCGGTATTGTAAACCCATTTGCCGCTGGCGACCCATTCCGCGCAGAGGGAAATGGCGTTGAGGGAATCCAGCATGTCGTGATGCAGCTGCCCCCAGGCGCCTTGGCGCAGGCGTGCAACCAGTGATTTTTCCGTGCCAGTGCGGGCGGTGGGGAAGCAAAGCATTTTCCATCCGTCCTGCATGTGCAGCAAGGACGTGTGATAGAGGCCGTTATTGCCGTGCAGAAGCTGAGGATATGTGAGGTAATGCTCGGGATTTCCGTGGCTTTCCAGGCGCCTGGAAAGCCAGTTTTCCACGCTGGCGACATCCAACCCATGCGGGCCGTTATACTGCATGCGCTGCGGAGAAGCCGGGTTGTGTAATGGCACGCATATACCGCCCATCTGCTGGCAGAGCTGGAGCAAGGTGTCGGCGGGAATGGCAGGGTCGGCAGATGATTCGGCGGTTTTTTTTCTGAACCAGTTCACTGTCGGGTTTGCCTTAAGGATGCCTGCGCTTTTGCCCTCATACCACTAAGCATGGTATTTGGAAAGGGAATAACCACAATCCGTTGCGTTCAATTGCCGGTGAACAGCGCGATGTTTCCGCCCACGGCGGCCGTGTTTACGGTGAGGGTTTTTTCCGTCAGGAAACGCAGCAGGTAATGCGGGCCGCCCGCCTTGAAGCCGGTGCCGGAAAGGCCCATGCCGCCGAACGGCTGCACGCCCACCACCGCGCCGATCATGCTGCGGTTGACATAGACATTGCCTGCGTTCACACGCCCGGCGATGTATTGCGCCGTGCCGTCGATGCGGCTATGCACGCCAAGCGTCAGGCCGTAGCCCGTGCGGTTGATGCTGTCGATCACCTTGTCCAGCTCGCCCGCTTCGTAACGCACCACGTGCAGGATGGGGCCGAAGACTTCGCTTTTCAACATCTCGGCGTTGGGCAGTTCAAAGATGGTGGGGGCGACGTAATGGCCCATCTGGCCCACCCGCGTGCCAAGGCTGTATTCAAACACCAGTTTTGCGGATTTTTTGAACGCGGTTTTGTGTTTTTCCAGCATGTTTTTGGCATCGGCATCGATGACGGGGCCGATGTCGGTTTTCAGTTCCCACGGCAGGCCGACCATGCGTGTCTGCAGGCTGCCTGCGATCATGTGGATCATCTCGCTGGCCGTGTCGCTTTGAACGAATAACAGCCGTAGGGCGGAGCAACGCTGTCCCGCGCTGCCGAAGGCGGAAAGCACCACGTCATCGGCCACCTGCTCGGGCAGGGCGGTGGAATCGACAATCATGGCGTTCATGCCGCCCGTCTCGGCGATGAGGGGCAGAATGGCGCCGGGACGTTCGGCGAGTTTGCGTTGGAGCAGTTTGCCCACCTCGGTGGAACCGGTGAAGCAGATGCCCGCCAGGGCGGGATGTTCCAGCACGGCCTGGCCGATGGTCGGGCCGTCGCCGGGGATGAGCGCCAGCGCCTGCGGCGGAATGCCCGCCTCGTGCAGCAGTTTGACGGCATGCCAGGCGATGATGGGCGTCTGTTCCGCCGGTTTGGCGACCACGGTATTGCCGGTGGCCAGCGCGGCGGCTATCTGGCCAATGAAAATGGCAAGCGGGAAGTTCCACGGGCTGATGCAGCAAAATACGCCGCGGCCTTGAAGCAGCAAATGGTTGGATTCGCCGGTTGGCCCGGGAAGCTGAACGGGAGCGCCGCACAGGCGCTCGGCCTCGGCGGCGTAATAGCGGCAGAAATCCACCGCTTCACGGATTTCGTCCATGGCGTCCTGAAGCGTGCGACCACCTTCGCGCAGGATGAGCGCCATCAGCACGTCGCGCTCTTCCTCCATTTTATCCGCGGCGTTGCGGAGCAGGCGTGCGCGCAGGGCCACCTCGGTCTGCGCCCAGCGGGGAAAATAATGGCCCGCGATATCCATCGCCTTTTTGGCGTCGGCGGCGTCGCATTCCATTATCTGGCCGACACGGTCGTTCAGGTTGCCGGGGTTGACGATGTCGCGCGCATGTTTGCCGACCGGCTTGCCGTCAATGAGGCCGGTGGCCTGCCAGTAGCGGTCTCCCTGCTGGCCGAGGCCTTCGTAAAGGCGCTCGATATGCAGGTAATAGCCCAGATCAACGCCTTTTGAATTGGGGCGTTTAGGGCCGTACATCTCAACAGGCAGGGGGATGTAGGGTGGCTGGGATGCCTTTTCCCGATGAAGCGAAACGGGGTCGGCGATCAGGCGTTCCAGCGAGGTGTTTTTATCGCCCAGCTGATTGATGAAAGAGCTGTTGGCGCCGTTTTCCAGCAGGCGGCGCACGAGGTAGGCCAGCAGGTCCTTGTGCACGCCGATAGGGGCGTAGATACGGCAGCGGATCTGGGCTTTTTTGGACATCAGCTGGTCATAGAGCGTGCCGCCCATGCCCTGAAGGCGCTGGAATTCGTAATGGGCGTCCTTGGGGGCCATTTCCAGGATGCTGGCGACGGTGTGCGCGTTGTGCGTGGCGAATTGCGGATACAGTAGCTTGCCGTAATCCAGCAGCGTGCGGGCGCAGGCGAGGTAGGAGAGATCGGTGGCGTATTTGCGGGTGTAGACGGGATAGCCTTCCAGCCCGTGCACCTGGGCGTGCTTGACCTCGGAATCCCAATAGGCGCCTTTCACGAGGCGGATGGGAATCTGCTTGCCGGTCGATCTGGCCAGCGCGGCCGTCCAGTGGATGACGTGGAGCGCGCGTTTCTGGTAGGCCTGCACCACCAGCGACACGCCGTCCCATGCGCCGATATCAGGATCGCGGATCAGGGCCTCGAAAATGTCGAGCGAAAGATCGAGCCGGGCGGCTTCCTCGGCGTCGATGGCGGCCATGAGGTTGTATTTTTTTGCGGCGAGCATCAGTTTTTTCAGCTCGGGCACCAGTTCGTCCATCACGGCCTGTTTGTGCTTGCTGTGATAGGCGGGGTGAAGGGCGGAAAGCTTGATGGAAATGCTCGGGCGGTCGTGCAGTTCCAGGTTGGAGGGGGCGTTTTTGCCGATCACCTCGATGGCATGCAGGTAGCGCGCGGCATATTCTGCGGCATAGGCACGGGTGCGCGCGCCTTCACCCAGCATGTCGTAGCTGTGCATGTAGCCGTTGGTCTCGTTTTCACGCGCGGCCTTCACGCCGCTTTCGATGGAGGTGCCCAGAATGAACTGCGTGCCCATCCATTCCATCGCCTTGCTCAGAACCTGGCGGATGATGGGGGCGCCCATTTTCTGCACCAGTTTGCGGAGCGTCACCAGCGGGGCTTCGGATTCGCGGTCGAAATCCATGATCTTGCCGGTGAGCATCAAGCCCCAGCTGGAGGCATTGACGAGGATGGACTCGCTGCCGCCAAGGTAGCGTTCCCAGTCGGTGTTGGTGAATTTATCCTCGATCAGCCGGTTGGCGGTGTTGCTGTCCGGCACGCGGAGGAGGGCTTCGGCCAGGCACATGATGAGCACGCCTTCGCGCTGGTCCAGCCGGTATTCCTGCAGCAGGGCTTCCACACCCGTGTGGCCGCTGGCGCGGATGCCGGCGACGAGATCCTCGGCACGGTCATGCACGCGGCGTTTCAGTTCATCGCTTCTGGCGTCCAGAATGGCAATCAGGGGTTCGAGGGCGAGTTCCTCGTCTATCAGGGCATGCTCAACAATTTTACGCCGAAGGCGGGAGAGTTCATCCTCGCCGGTTTGCGCAGGAGTGCGTGCCGTCTTTGCCATGCTTCAACCCGTATTGTGAAAGACCGGCAAGCAATCTAGCAAGCTATGAATGGATAAACAAGCAGCCTCCCATGCAGGGTAGGGCTGCAAGGGAGGTATTTTATCCACCCGCCAGGCCTGGCGGGCCCCACGCGGATGCCGGGGGTTTTTATGAACGGCTGAATTTATCGGTGAGCATGGTCAGGTTGGTGAGCAGTTCCTTGCCCATTTTACCCCCGTCGCCACGTATATTGTGGGTGAAAATGCTTTTGAGCGCCAGGGCATAGGCGCGGATGACCTTGAGCTCGGCGGCGTGCATCTGGTGGTGTTTCACCACGTAATCATGCCCCTGGTTGGCCACGCGGCTTGCGAGCATGTAACCAAAGGTGCCGGCCGTGCTCATGATGCGGAAAAAGGCGTTTTCCATGCTGGTGATCAGGTTCAGGTCGCCGCTGTAGCCCTGTTCGATCTCTTCCAGCAGCAGCTCGATGGATTTTATGTCCGTCTGGGTCTGGTTCAGAAACTGGTCAAGATTATTGAATACCGCCTGCTGCGCGGATTCCACGCGGTCGGCATCGACGAGGGTTTCAAGCGGACGGTTGCCGATTTTCTGTTTTAGCGACGTGTCAGGCGGCAGGATGGTGGCCTTGGATGGTTTCTTCATGGCCGTTAATCCGTCTCGCGTTTTTTCATGCCGTCGGGCGGCATGCCGCTGCGGCGGCGGCGGTCCGGCCCGGTATAGGCGGTGGACATGACGAAGCCGCGCGGGTTATCCACCACGGCCTTGATGCGGGAAAAGAGGGTGTCGGCCGTAAAGGGCTTGAGCAGGTATTCGGTGATGCCGGAATCCCGCGCGAGCTTGACGTCGTTTTCCTCCCCTTTGCCCGTCAGCATGATGATGGGGGTAAAGCGCTTGCCGCCACTCAACTGGGTGCGCACGGCGCGTGTCATTTCAATGCCGTCCATCGGCGCCATTTTCCAGTCGCAAATAATGATATCCACCGGATTGAAGGCGATGTAATCAAGCGCAGCGCGGCCGTTCGGCTCAATCTGCACATTGGAAAAACCAAGAATTTTCAACAGATCATGCACCAGGCGACGCGTAATACGGTCGTCATCCACAATCAGGAGGTGGATGTTGCTCAACACATCTTCGGCGGTGAGCCGTGGTGGAAGCATGTTGGGTGGCAGGTTCATTTTTTCACTTTTACCGGTCAGGGTTTACCAAAGTGTAAACACAGCCGGTGGCAGGCGAGGCATAATTGCCTGTATCCAAAAGAAAAGGGGCGGGCCGAGGCCCGCCCCTTTGGTTTGCTCGGGCAAGCTTAGTGTTTGTTATGTTTTTTACGTGCAATGTTATGGTTTGCCTTGTTTTGCTTGTGCTGAATGCGGGCGCGTTCCTTTTTGGTCACCTCACCATCGGCTTTTGCTTTGGTTTCGGCATTTTCAATACGGTCCTGCTGGCGCTCAAGGCGGTTGGCCTCATGTTCGTTCAGCTGGCCGGATTCCACGCCATTTTCAATGCGCTGGTTCTGCCGGGCCTCGCGGTTGTCGATGCCCGGAGTCTCAGCCGAAACGCCCGCCTTAGCATTGGCGTTGATGTCCAGGCCTTCGCCAACCGGGGGAATGGCGGGGGGCGCCACACCGGCGGAGGATTCGCTGTTGCTGGCACCAACCTGAGCATAGGCGCTGGTGGAAATGGTGGCGAGCGCCACCGCGGTGATGAGAAGTTTCTTCATGTCTGTTTCCTTTGATTAATTGGCGGTGGGGGCACCGGTGTTTTCAGCCGGGGCCTGTTTGTTGATCAGCGTTTCCTGACGGGCCTTTATCTTGGCGCGGTTGGCATCGATGCGCTTTTGCGTGGGGTTGGCGGGTTTTTCGGCTTCCACATCGGCCTGGATACGCGAACTGTCATTGATGGGCGGGTTGCCGATGGCCGGGTTCAGCGTGCCGCTGCGGGTGTTGAGGTCCATATCCACATTGCTGCCTGCGGAGCCAGCGCCGCTGACCACCACATTGCTCTGCGCAAGGACGGGAGAGGCAAGCAGGGCGGCAAACAACGCCGTGCCGATAAGTTTTTGGGCGGATTTCATGGGGATCTCCATTATCTATCTGTGATGAAGGCACCATAAGCGGGTGGATCTAAAAATGCGCGTGAATAATGAATGATTCTGATTAAATCTTGGCAAGGTTGACGCCCGGGCGATTAGACACCATACAAAAGGCAGCTGGAGGATTGATATGGATGTCGTGCTGCATTGTTTTGCCTGGATCGCGCTTGCGGAAATGGGCGATAAAACCCAGTTGCTCTCCATCATGCTGGCGGCACGCTACCGCACATTCTGGCCCATTTTGATCGGGGTGCTGATCGCCACGTTGGTGAACCACGGCGTTACGTCATGGCTGGGCATCTGGCTTTCCGAGCTGGTGGCGGGCGGCTGGCTCGGGTTGATCACGGGCGTGTTGTTCATTGCGGTCGGGTTATGGACGCTTTTGCCGGATGACGCGCCGGATGAAAGCAAGCATCACACGTCCTATGGCGCCTTCTTCGCCAGCCTGGTGGCTTTCTTTTTTGCCGAGATCGGCGATAAAACCCAGCTGGCAACGCTGACGCTGGCGGCGGATTATCAGAATATATGGCTGGTGACGGTGGGTACCACGCTTGGGATGCTGGCGGCGAATATTCCCGCCATTCTGCTTGGCGACACGCTGCTGGCCAAACTGCCGCTAAAGGCTTTGCGGTATGCCACCTGCGCGTTGTTTGCGGCGACCGGGCTGTGGCAGATTTATTCCTGGGTGGTGGCGGTGCAGTGATGGGCATGCTGGCGCTTCAGTTTATTCTTTTGGCCGCCATCATCTGGCTGGCCGGGATTCACCTGACGCGCAGCGTGGACGTGCTTTCGCGACGCATGGGCATGGAACAGGCGCTGGGCGGCATGGTGCTGCTGGCGATTGTCACCAACCTGCCGGAAGTGGCGATTGCCGTGACCGCAGGGCTGCACCATGCCCCCGAGCTGGCAGTGGGCAATATCCTTGGCGGCATCGCCATCCAGACGGTCGTCATTGCCCTGATGGACCGGTTCCGCCCTGAAAAGCACAAGCCGCTCAGCCATTATGCCTCCAGCGGGCAGTTGATACTGGAGGGGCTTTTTCTGCTGGGTATTCTGGCACTGGTGGTGATGGGCAATACCATGCCGGCCGCGCTGGTGTGGCACGGCATTGCCCCGGCGGAGCTGGCCATCGTGCTATGCTGGCTGGTGGGGCTGGTGGTGGTGCGCAATGCACGTGGCCCTAAAACGGCACGTTACACCGATGAGCATGCCGCCGTGCACGAGGCGGATACCTGGAAGGTGGTGGCGGTGTTTCTGGCGGCATCGTCCGCCACCTTGTTCGCGGGATATGCGATTGAAGGCGTGAGCAGCGGCATGGCCAAGGAACTGGGCATGGACGGGGCGATTTTTGGCGCCACCTTTCTGGCGCTGGCGACGTCCATGCCGGAAATTTCCACCGGCATTGAGGCCGTGCGGATGCGGAAGTACCAGCTCGCCATCAGCGATATCCTGGGCGGCAACGCGTTTCTGCCGTGCCTGCTGCTGCTGACATCCTTTTGCGCGGGTGTGCCGGCTTTATCATCCGCCAAGCCGAGCGACCTGTATGTGGTGGCGCTCGGGGCGCTGCTGACGGTGCTTTATACCGGCGCGCTTTATCTCAAGCCCTCGCGAACGGTCGTCGGCATCGGGCTGGAAAGCCTGCTGCTGGTGGTGGTGTATCTGATAGGGCTGTTCGGCCTGGCGGCCCATTAGGCAAAGGTAATGGGTTGAGGAGAGCCGACGGATCAACGGGCGAGTGCGGGTTGAGGCGCGGTTTTTTCGAACGCGCGAATCTGCTCCTGGATCATCTCGGCAATGCGCTCCCGGCTTTCGCCGACATGGGATTGCTTGGCGGTATAAATGGCGGCCTGATTGACCGCGGCATCGCGCATCTCCGCCGGGATACTCGCCAGCGTTTTGGCGGAGATGTTGACAACCTCGCTGGCGATGGCCTGTTCCTCGGCCGAGGTTGCGGGCTTGTTGCCGCCGCTGGAAATGCCGAACAGGTAATTGGCCATCAGAAAGCTGCAGGCGGAGACCATGTTCCAGATGTAATCATGCTGTTTCAGCCTGGCGATGCGGAGCTTTTCCGTCGCGGTGCCGGCTTCCTCGGCGGTGGCGGTTTGCAGGGCAGCCTCGGCTGCGTGTACCTCGCCCATGAAGCGTTTGCGCTCGTTCACCGCGCCGATAAAGTTTGAGATGTTATTGCCGATGGCCGCCGGGCGGGCGATCCAACCCTTGGGGTTGTCGCGGATTTTATCCGGCAGGCTGCTGGCGGCATCCGGCGGAGGCAGGTGGTTCATCAGCAAGGTGGAAAACCAGCCGGTGGAAACCAGCAGACCGGCCGCCAGCTTACCCTTGTTGAGGTTGCCCTTTTTGGTGGCCGCGTTGATCATGAACAGCCCGGCCGTGCCTTCCGTGATGCATTTGATGGAGACGATGTTGTTTTTGATAAAATCATACACAGCGGGCAGGGCGCCGCTTTTGTGGATGTTCTCGGCGTTGGGCTGGGCGGGAAGTTTGATGCGGTGGCGCTGAAGGTGGTCCTTCAGGCCGTGCTCCAGCCGTTCAATTTCGGATGGGGCGTCCTTGCTTACGGCGGCCATCAGAACATCGCCCACGCTAAAGCTGACGCCGACCATGAGCTCGGAAATATCGTTCATGGTGAATTTGCCGTCCGGATTATGGCGGCCACGCTGAATGCCGGAGACGATGCAGGAGATATTGCCCAAGTTGTACAGCAGCGAAGAGAGAAAACGGGTGTTCGGGGTAGCTTTGGCCGGGGTGCGGTCGGCTTCCTGCGCTCCGCGGGCGAGGGCGAGATTAAACATGTCCGCCTGTTGCGCCTTGGCGCCGCGTATCATCTGTGAAGCCTGGTTATCCAGCAGGTTATCGGCCATCCCTGTTTATCCGATCTGTCGTGGATTGTTGTTTTGCATTGCACAATAATTATGTGAAAGAATTGTGACAGCCTTGTGAAGCACCCTACATGAACAAAACTTAACTGGTTCATATGGGTTTTTTAGATCATAGGTCGCAGAGAAAGATGTTCAACGCATGATGGAGAAAACGGATGCGCATTAACGGTTTGGGGCTTGTTTCCGCCTTGGGACTGGCTGTTTGCCTGGCGGCTTCGCCTGTTTTGGCAAAAGATGGCCATGGAAATGGCAAAGGGCATGGCAAGGGGCATAAGAGCCTGGAAAAACGGCTGGAGGAATATGATCGCCGCCATGCCGACGATCATCAACATGGCGACTATCATGGCGACCGGCGCCTTGTGGTGCTGAAAGGGGATGAGCGGGAGGCCATCGGCAACCGCCTCCGCCCGTATTACCGAGAGCATTGCCCTCCCGGGTTGGCCAAGAAATATGGCTGCATGCCCCCTGGCCATGTGAAGCATTATGTCGTGGGCGAAGTGCTGCCTGCCACCACCACCTATTGGGAAGTGCCGCGGGATGTGGTGGTGATGTTGCCGCCGCCACCGCCGCGTGCTCAGTATATCTGGGTCGATAAGGATATCCTGCTGATTTCAGAGGCTACCAAAAAGGTACTCGATGCAGCCGTTATCCTCTCGGCTCTGGAATAATAACGCCTAATTTTTGGCATAAAACCTGCATAGCCCCTTCTGTCATGACAGGAGGGGCTTTTTTATGGCGGGTATGTCCATTCAGGGCGATAATGCAATGGGGCTTGGCCAAAGCGCCAAGCGCAACAAGGAAACGCTGGACCAGGCGATGGATTTCGCCAGCCGCATGGAAGAGCTGATCGCCAAGACCAACGCGCCGATCCTCCAGAAAAAAGCCTGGCAGGAAAAGCAGGGCGAAATCATGAAGCAGCGGATGCTCGAGGTGGGCATCGAGCGCTTCATCCAGGAGCAGGTCGAAGTCAAAAAACTCATGAAAGTCATGAAGCTGGTGCGAGATACGGCTCCGAAAGACGAAAAAGAGATTCTGGACAAGGTGATCGACCATTTTGAGAAAGAGCCGGCCAAGAATGTGGACGAGATCTATAGCTACATCGCCGAATATGTGGCCGCGATTCCATCCAACACCAACCACATCAAGGAACGGATGGAAGCCCTGCTGCTGACCATGCGGGATATGATGGGCATGGATGATAAGGAATTGTCCGAAAGGCTGAAGGATGCAGAGAAGCCGAGGATTCAGGCCACGTCGCTGCTGTAGATCGTAAAACAGGCGCCTTTATCGGCGGCGTCCAAACGGATGTCGGCATGGTGGGCGTTCAGCATGGCGCGGATGATGACCAGCCCGAGCCCCGTGCCGCCATGCTCGCGCCGCGTGGTGAAGAATGGGGTGAATAATTTGCCAGCATTGGTGGCGGAGATGCCCTTGCCGTCATCCTGAAAACGCAGGCTGTAGCCGCTGACCTCCCGCTTGGCGGTGACGGTCATGGTGCGGGCGCCATGCTGGATGCTGTTGTCGATCAGGCTGCCGAAAATGCTGCGGGCGATGTCGCCGGGCATGGGAAGGGTCAGTTCCGTATCGCCCGAAAGAGTGAGGGCGATACCCTTGTCCTGGGAATCGCTTTGAAGACCGGTGATGACGGTTTGCAGACAGGCATTTCCTTCGGTGGTTTCCATCACATCGGCACGGGCGAGTTCCAGCAGGCGGGTGACCAGTATTTTCAGCCGATCCGTATCTTTTACAATGTTGGCGAGGAATTTGCGGAACTGCGCTTTTGGCATGGTGTTGCCATGTTCCTGGATCAGCTCGATGGCACCCTGGATGGCAGTGAGCGGCGTTTTAAACTCGTGTGAGACATGCATGGCGAAATTGCGGATATAGTCCGACCGGCTGGCGATGGTATCGGCCATCACGGAGATCTGCTGGGAGAGCATGGCGAATTCCTGCGTGGCCGGGGAGGCGATGGGTGGGATATGTTTTTCCCCCGCGGCCACACGGCGCGTCTGTTCCATCAGGGCATGGATGGGTCGGCTGATGAAATGGGAGGTGAGCAACGCCAGCAGGATGGTGATACCGAGGATCATGCCGCCCGCGACGGCGACCATCAGACGATTGTCATACAGTGCCTTGACGAGGTTGCGGGGTGAACGTGAAAGCAGCACCGTGCCCAGAAGATGATCGCCATCCATCACCGGGATGGCGACGAACACGCGGATGCCCGCCGCACGGCTGATAGAGGTGACGGAAGGATCGGGCTGATCGGAGATACGCTGGCGGATGGAGGCGGCATAGCGGCCTTTCATGGCCTCGGCGGTTTCGGGGACATCCGCGATGGAAAGGCCCGTTTCATCATGGCCGATGAGGATGGTGCCGTGTTCGTCCGTCACGCGCAATCCGGCCAGGGTGGTGAGCAGGGCTTCTTCCAGTATGGGGGTGATGGTCTCCGCGGCTTTCAATGCATAGGGGGAAGCAGGCGGATGGCCTGCTTTGGCTTCTGCCCGCGGGGGATGGATGTGTGTGGTGGCAAAGCTCAGTGCGGGCTGGATGGGGGTGTATCTCTCATCGGCCCTGGGAGGCAGGTCGGTCAGGCGCGTGCCATATAACTGGTCGGGTGGAAGGCTGTTCAGCAGCGTGTGTTTGTAAATAGAGGCGACGTAGGCCCCCTGGGCAATGAGTTCGGATTCCGTCTGGCGGAGCAGCTCGTTTTCGTAAATACGAAAGGTGTAGATGCTGCCGATGGGAATCACCAGCACCAGTAGGTGCACGAGCAGCAAAATGGTGCGCAGCTGCCAGCGCGGGAGCGAGTGAAACCTCACTCGCACGGGCCGAGCCTATAGCCGATGCCGTGCATGGTCTCGATGACTTCTTCCGCACCGCTGGCGGCGAATTTCTGGCGGATGCGGCGAATGTGGCTGTCGATGGTTCGGTCGCTGACGGTGATGTCGCCATAGGCGCCGTCCATCAGTTCATCGCGCTGAAAGACTTTGGAGGGATGTTTCAGCAGCGCGGCCAGCAGGGCGAATTCCGTGGCGGTGAGGGGGAGGGTTTCCTTACCGTGCCAGTAGGCGGTGTAGCGGTCATGGTCCAGCTTCAGGGCGCCTTTCTGCAGCGGCGCGTTGCTGACGGGCGTGGCGGTGCCGTGGCTGCGCTTAAGCACGGCCTTGATGCGTGCTACCAGCTCCCGCGGGCTGAAGGGCTTGGTAATGTAATCATCTCCGCCAACTTCGAAACCGATGATACGGTCGATCTCCTCATCGCGGGAGGAGAGGAACAGGATTGGAAGCTCGGAGGTTTTGCGGAGTTCCTTGCAGAGTTCCAGCCCGTCCATTTCCGGCATGGTGATGTCGAGCACCAAGGCATCGAAGGCTTGCTTGCTTAGCTTCTCCAGCGCATCCCGGCCATGGAGGGCGGTTGCGGTGGTGTAGCCGGCCTTATTGAGCGCGAATTGAAGCACCTCGCGGATATGCGGGTCGTCATCCACGATGAGGATCTGTTTGGGCATAATGGCGGTTCCATTCCAGAAAGGCGATGAGGATTATCAGTAGTTCCAGCAGGAAAGTCCAGTGCAGGAGGAAGTTCCATACCCACCAGCCGTGACGAGCGGGGACATGCACCAAGTTAAGTTCCATGTCGGAAAAGGGATAGAGCCACAGAATGCCTGCGGCGACGGAATCCAACACCATGTGCAGCATGGCATTGGCGAGGATGGTGATGCAGACGAGCGTGGTCTGCCGCATGCCGAGCATCCAGCTGCTGAGTATGCTCAGGCCACCCGCCAGCAGCCATGCCATGGGCAGATGCGTGATGTAATGATGGTGCAGCGTCTGGCCCCGATCAATGAGGTAAAAATAGAGCAGATCGATATCGGGAAAAATGCTGGCGGCAAGGCCTGTGGCCAGCAAGGCGCCCGAATGGTTGCCGCTTTGGCGCTGGATACGACGGGTGAGCAGGTAGCCTGCGGGAAGGTGGGCGATGAACATGGTTAATTCGCCTTATAAACGCGAAGGCGGGTGATGACGGGAAGATGGTCAGAATCCATGTCGTGCTCCACGGTGCGGGAGAGGATTTCGATAGGGGCCGACACTAACAACTGATCGATCGGGATACGCATGAAGAAAGGCATGAAGCTCGGCCAGGTGGGCATGAGGCTGACGCCGCGCATGGCGTTACTCAGGCCGGACTGGCGCTCCAGGCGGCGGAACCAGGGGGAATAGGGGGAGATGTTCAGGTCTCCCACCAGGATCTTATGCATATTGTTCTGCTGCAGAAGGATGGTGGCGATCTGTTCCAGCTCATGGTTCCGCTGACGGGCTTTGCGTGTACCGGTAGGGTTGACCGCGTGCAGTTCCGTCAGTTGAACATGCATGTGGTAGGTGGGGGTGGAAAGCGTGAGAGTGGAATATTCGTTCCAGCCGTTGTCGGGCAGATGCAGCCGTTTGGAGGCGATGATCGGGAGTTTGCTGTAGATGGCTGAGCCGAAGGCGCCGCCGTCTTTCGGCGAAAGCAGGTGGTAGGGGTATTGTTGTTTCAAGGATTCTAGCTTGGCGATAAGGTCCGCTCCTGTTTCCTGCAGCACGACTATGTCGGGCTGAGTCTTTTCGACGGTGGATTTTACGTTGCGGTCGATGGTGGCGTAATTATTGATCCACCCGGCGAGTTTTTCCATGTTGGGGTTGCTGTAATTGACGTTGAACTGCAGCAGCGTGATGTCCTCATAACGGTCGCCACGATGGACCTGGCCAGGCCAGAAGGCTTGCAGTACGGGGATGCTGAAAGCCAGAAACAGAAAGGCGGCAATAAGGCAGCGGGTTTTGTCTGCACGTAATAGGGGGTAAAGCAGCGTAAGGGTGAGGGATGCCACTGCGTATTGTAGCATAAAGTGCGTGAACAGCTCTGCGCGTGTATCCCATTTTGCTAGGCTGCAGATCAGGAAGACGCAGCCTAGCAATGTCAGGCAGAAATCCATTGGTTTGATAATGTAGGGAAGCTGGAAGATGGGTAGCTTAAGTGGTGGAAGGTTCATCGCTTTACTCTGCATTGTCGTTGTCGATGGTGGGGAGCAGGCGCAGGTTGCGGTAGGTCCAACTTTTCCAGTTTTCCATTCTGCTGCGCAGTTCCCACTCCAGCTGGTAATCGGTTTCGGTTACGCGGTTCAACACAAAGGCGTTGGTGCCATTATGCTCAAACCAGCGCAGCGCGGGCAGGGCATCCACCCCTACCTTATGATAGAGGTAACTTACGTCCAATGAGGCACCTTTGCCGTCAATCTCCCTGCAATGTTTCACGTTATAGTCTGCCATGATGCCGCCGATATTGACGAAGCAACAGATATATAACAGGCCGTAAAGGGTGGCGAGGTTGCTGTTGATGAGCCAGATATTGTTTTTGCGCAGCATGTTGCCGAGGACGATCAACGCCAGTCCGACACCGACCAGCACCATCCAGAGGAGTGCGGCCACGCGCAGATAGGTGAGGGAATAGGCCTCGATGTAACTCAAAAGGCGAAGCGCGGCGGAAGTGACGAGGAAGATGTTCTGCGCCACCCAGGCGTAAACCAGCGCGCGGATGGCTGGGATGGCTGCGATTGCGCTGCCGGGACGCAGGGTCGCCAGGGTGAAGCCGCCCGTCATCAGGGCGGTGATGATAAGCGGGTAGGCGCCCTGCTGCGCATATTGGGCATGGGTGATGCCTTCCGGGAGTTCCGACCCGGTCCAGATGAAGAGAATATCCATGATGTTCTGCAGCAGGAACAAACCGTTAAACAGCAGGAGCGAGGTGATGATGGAGCGTGGATTGAAGATTGTCTTCAGAAAGCCGATTTCCTCTTCGTGCAGCAGGTAATTGAGCCTGAATACCGGCATGCGCGTCAGCTTGGGACGGATGACTGCCCAGCCGACCGCCGCGATGGCCAACCAGAAGGCCATGCGCTGGAAGGAAATATATTCCCCTAAACTCTGCCAATTAACCTGGCGAATGGTTAGGGCAATCAGTGGGTTGGCCTGGAAAAAAAGCAGCATGAAAAGGGCGGTAAGCGTGAGAGGCATCAACCAGTGCAGCACAAAATGACGCTGCCTGCCGTTGCGGCGCTTCATGTGCCGGTAGAGATAAAGCCACAGACGAGTCTGGCGGAAAAAGCGCCACCATCCGGTCAGAAGATGGAAAAGGGAGGATTTGAGGGTGATCCATGTGTTTTCCGTGCTACCCAGCTGCGGCAGCAGGGCATAAGCCGTCAGGCTGATGCCATATAGCAGGGCCGACAGGATGCCTGGACTTTCCACCATTGCCAGCGCAAGGCCGGCGGTGGCGAAAAAGGCGGCATCGCCCATGCGGGTACGGCGCTCGTGGCAGTTGTGCGCGTGCACCGCCAGCAGCATGAGCAGGCCGAAAAGCCCAAGCGTCCAGCCAAGGGCATGGTTGTAGAGAAGCATGTCGCCAACGGTGACAAGGCCTGTCAGGCTAAGAAGTTTGTAGCTCGCCCGGCTTTGCAGGGACTGGGCGATGGGCTGGGCGTGCATAGGAGCCTCCATGGGTGAACATGGCGGTATGATTCCATATGCCTGTGCAGCCGTGATGGCGGCAATGTGCAAAGTTTCCGGATTGTTTGTGCAAAAATTGTGCAGACCCTGCGGCGATGGAATCTACGGCTTCTGGCAAATGAATTGAGTGACCGCGGCCGACCCGGTGTGGTGAGTTCCTTCAACCACATCGCGCGCCAGTGATTGGGCATGGATTATGTTAAAACCGGTAAATTCCTGCTGCAATTCGTCCAGTGTTACCAGCCAGGTAACGTCTTTGGGGCCACCGGTATTTTGCAACAGCTGATCCGGGGAGTAGGATTCAATGATGTATAAACCGCCCTTTCTCAGCGATTTCCTGATGCTGGAATGAACCTTGTTTCTCAGTTGCTGGGGCAGGTGGCAAAAGATGGATATGATGGCGTCGTAACGTTGCTCACCAAAGTCAAACTCTGCAAGATCCGACGCAATGGTGGTTATTGCGCAGCCGGATTGCTCGGCCAGCTTGTGAGCTTTCGCCATGCCGATGTCGGATTGGTCTGTCGCGACGACATGGTGACCCAAGGTGGCTAGGAATACGGCATTTCGTCCTTCCCCCTCGCCGATGCTGAGAATATCGCTGTTTGGAGGGATGCGGGATGCCGTCTCGGCAAGAAAATCATTCGGCCTCGTGCCATAGGCGAAGGAGTCCTGGCTATACCGGTCATCCCAGAATTTCTTCATGTATCTAGCCTGATTCTAAAGATTACCGGTATGCCTATGGCGGAGAGGGGGGGATTCGAACCCCCGAGACGCTTACACGCCTAACGGTTTTCGAGACCGCCGCATTCGACCACTCTGCCACCTCTCCGCAGCCCGTGGAGGAAGCTATTTAGCGGCAGAGTGGCCGGACGTCCATAATTTTGCGCGGGGCAGACTGTTTAAGAGGGCTATCCTCTTAATATGCCGCCAATAACGTTGGTGAGGGTTGTCAGGATGTTATCGGGGCACTGACCCAGTTCATCAATTTGAATGGGAGGGTAATCCTGTTTTTTTACAATCCGCGTTTCAATGTGCCTGGTGATATCGCTAAATAGATCGGGGTTTTCGCGTACAAAATCCACCGCATTTGAAAGCCACTCGCCTTCATGGCCTTGTTGGGTGCAGGTTTCGCTAACCCCTGCCATGGTTTTTTGGATATGTGCCTTCGCCGGGCAGACAAAATGGATATCGGGCGGGTTATCTTTGACAGGGAAATAGGCGTCTTCCGGAACCGGATTCCTGGCCAATGCTTCTGCAAGCTGGGGATGGGCAGCCTGGTGCGTGATGGTATCAAACAGGTCCAGTTCATTAATTTCGACCATTGCCAGCTGGATGGCGCAGCGCATCCGTTTGGCCGGGTCCATTTCCTGAATGGTAGGGGAGGCGTATTCGGCACAGATAAGCGGGATAATGATGGTAAAAAGATTATCCAGGCGCAGGTTGAAGTCGATACGCTCGTTACTGCCATTCTCTCCGCTGAAGAAATCCGCGATGTTTGCTTTCTGGTCTTCGCGCAGGTTGGATTGTTCGGTGTGTTTTAGTAATTCGGCAATGAAACGTCGATGCGCGGTTCCATAGGCAATCATGGTGATGGCGAGTTCAGGGAAATTCGCCACATAAGGGCGGGTGTCCAGCTCGTTTAAAGCATCCCGTACCGCACGGCCGTTTTTTTCTTTAGCAAGGCTGCGAAGCTGAAACATCGTGTCACGGGTGATGGGAATGGGGCGTTCTATGTCGCGAATGGCACTGCGGCAGGCGAACATGTAGGATTCGGTGTAGGCTTCGTAATCGGCGTCTTTCTTGCTCAAGCCCTGGCGGATGGAGTGATCTGTAAAGAGCTGAACGGCTTCGGGCGGCATTAATTTAGCCATTCCATGTTTTAATGCGCTCATGCTGTTTTGCACGTCTTTCTGCGTGAAGGGGATGCCGATCACTTCCAGCAAGAACGTTTCGCTTCTGCCGTTATAAAAGCTGCGTCCATGATAATGGGCGGGGCAGGCCACGCTGGTGATGTGGTATTGATGGCTGTCGAATGAGTTTCGGATGATGGGGCTGTACAGCGTGCCCTGGAGATCGGGGTTATCAAGTACGCTGGGGCGAATAGGCTCTTCCAGGGTTTGCATGGCATGTGTGTCTGCCACGTCCTGAAGGATCGTTTCAAACATCGTATCAAGTTCGTAGGTGGGTTCTTTCGGCATGGCATGCCTTTCAAATGGCTTAACTGCTGGCCTTTGCGTGATGCGAAAAATAATGGCGGATGGCGTTTTCGAACTGCTGGGTCACCATGATGCTGAGATGGTCGCTCGGGCTGGTGCGGTTCTCGGCGTAAACGGCGTGGATGGAGCTGCAGAGGTTATCGATGATGGCGCAGGCCTCGCGGTCCAGCTTGCGGATGCTTTTGCTGAAGAGAAACAGAATCTGCGCCAGATCGCGCGCAATGGGGAAGCCCGCCATATCGGACGTGCAGCGGGTGTTGAGCGCCAGGCCCATGATTTCGTCGATGTTGCGCTGGGTGTCGTGCGGTTGTTTCTCCACCAGATCGCGAATGCGCTGCACATGGGCGACGCAATCCAGGTGAAGGCTGTGGCGGCCTTCGTCAAACACCATTTGCGCGGCGCGGATGCGGGCGGGGGTGAAGATATATTTCAGCTCGATGCCGATTTTTTTCTTCAGTTTATAGTCTGGCGGAATGAACCTTACATCGTCATCAGGCGGGGTCATGGTCAGCTGCCCGCCTTGGCGTCAGTGATGGGAGAGGGGCGTGTGCGGCGTTCGCTTTTTACCTGTTTGCCCTTGGTGCGGCGGCGGTCGGGGCCGATAAATTGCGGGGCCACCACGAACATGCGCGGTTTTTCCACCACGGCCACGATGCGATCGCAGATATCCTGGAGGCTGAAGGGTTTGGCGACGAATTCGGTAATGCCGGCATCGCGGGCATGCTGAATATCCTCCACCGTGTTGCGGCCGGAAATCATGATGATGGGAACAGTGGAGAGCATGGCGTCCGTGCTGGCGCGGATGGCCTTGGTGAGCGAGATGCCGTCGCCATGGCCGAGCATCCAGTCGGTCAGAATAAGGTCGGGTATTTTTTTGCGGATGGCTTCCATCGCGTGGTAGGCGTCGTTGGCGATGGTGATTTGTTCGAAACCGAGACGGCGCAGGGCGCGTTCCAGCAGGGTGCAAAGCGCTTCCTGATCCTCGACGATCAGCAATTGAACCGCGCCGAGGCCCTTGCTGGTAATGTGTCCTGCGTATTGAGGCATGTTTTTCTCCGGCGATAGCGCTCAACCTGAAGCCTTTTGCGCCACATGTCACCGCTAACGGCGATACTATCGCTGGAAAGACTTAATAAATCCTTGCGGAATTAATTATTCCGTAGCCGAGTCCATGCTTGATGGCATTAGCAATGCAACCAATGCGGCAAGGACGTAGATGCCGAACCAGGCAAGGGAGAGGGCCACGCCCGTAGCGGCATCCAGCAGCAGATAAGGCGCGGCGAGGGCATAGACGGCCTCCCGCACGCCGACGCCGGCGACGCTGATGGGGAGGATGCCCGCTACGGCGGCGGCCATGAAGAGCACGCCATAGGCGCTCCATTCATGCAGGGGTACCTGCATGGCCAGCAGCATGGCGGCGACGGAAGCCAAGACGGACAGTTGCGACCAGAAGGACCACCAGCCCGCGGCGATGCAGGTTTCAGGAAGTTCGCCCGTGAGGCGACGACCGATACTCCAATAAACGCTGGTGGCGCTGAAACAGAGCAGGAAAGCCGCCATCCAGCACCAGGTGGAACCAATACCCGAGATATGCAGGGAGGGCAGCAGCATGGCGGTGATAAGCAGCAACAGCCAGAGGCCGTTGGCGCGCTCGGCCAGCATCAGACGGCCCGCAGTGATGAGGGGGATGCCGTAGCGTTGCTTCAGCATGAAGGCCTTGTAGGCATCACCGCCGATGCCCCCGGGGAGGGCGAGGTTATAGAGCATGCCCTTATAATAAAGGCCGATGGCGGCAGGCCTGCCAAGGGAGACCCGCTGGCTTGCGGCATAGACCTGCATGCGGCGGGCACTGGTTAGTTGGGCGAGGTGGATGAGGAGCCATACGGCGATCAGCCAGGGCCAGTTGGCCTGTTTCAGTTTGTCTGTAATCGTATCCAGCGGGACCTGATGCAGCACCAGGGCGAGCAATAAAGCCGCCCCGCAGAGTTTCAGCACTAGCTTAATCCGCGGCGGGAGCGTCACCGAAATGCTCGATATGGGCGATGATGTAGGGCTTTTTCTGCTGGGATTCGAAATAGGTGCGCATGATGAGTTCCGCCAGGAAGCCGGCGGTGACGAACTGCACCGACATGATCAGCAGCAGAATGCCGACATAGAAAATGGGGCGCTGGCCGATGTCATGGCCGAAGAGCTTTTCCAGAAACAGGTAGAAGGCGATCAGCCCGCCCAGGCCGAACATGCCGATGCCGATGGAGCCGAACAGGTGCATGGGGCGCTGGCGGTAACGCATGAAAAACAGCATGAGCAGCAAATCGCTCATCACTTTCAGCGTGCGATTGAGGCCGTATTTGGAGGTGCCGAAACGGCGTGCATGGTGACGCACCGGCATTTCGGCGATCTTGGCGCCCTTGATGACGCTGAGGATGGGGATGAAGCGGTGGAGTTCGCCATAAAGGTCCAGCTGCTTGGCGATCTGACGGCGGAAGATCTTCAGCGTGCAGCCATAGTCGCTGGCCTGAACGCCCGTCATGCGGCGGATGAGCTTGTTGGCAAGCTTGCTCGGGATTTTGCGGAGGAACATGCCGTCCTGCCGCTTCTGGCGGATGCCCATGACCACGTCGAGCTTCTCGCTTTTCAGCTTTTCCAGCATGGCGGGAATGTCGGCGGGGTCGTTCTGAAGGTCGCCATCCAGCGTGGCGATATAGTCGCCATGGGCATTGTCGATGCCGGCGGCGATGGCGGATGTCTGGCCGAAATTGGTGGCGAGCTTCACCAGCACGGTCTGTTTGTCGGCGGATTTTTCCACGGAATGGATGGTGGTGTCCGACGAGCCGTCATCCACCAGCACCAGTTCATAGCTGTGACCCTTCAGGGCATCGCTCACGGCGCGGATGAGGTGGGGGACGTTTTCTTCCTCGTTATAGAGGGGAACGACGATGGAGATGGAGGGGCGTTTGCTCATTTTACTTTACCCAGAAGCCGGTAAGTTCTTTGGTTTTACGCAGGATGGGCTGCGCGATGGCGTCGGCCTTTTCGGCGCCACTTTTCAGCACACTGTCGAGGTAGCTCTTGTCCGCCATGTAATCGCGCATTCTCTGCGTGATGGGGGAGAGTTTCTCCACGGCCAGATCGGCGAGGGATTTTTTGAAATTGGCGAAGCCCTGGCCGTCGAATTCCGCCACGACCTGTTCACTCGTTTTGCCGGAAAGGGCGGCGTAGATGGTGATGAGGTTGGCGACTTCCGGGCGGTTTTCCTCATCGTAGGTGATGGTGGGGTGGGAATCGCTGGTGGCTTTTTTGAATTTCTGCGCGATTTCGTCCGCGGTGTCGGTGAGGTTGATGCGCGAATAGTCGGACGGGTCGGATTTGCTCATTTTCTTCTTTCCGTCGCGCAGGCTCATGACGCGGGTGGCCTCGCCCTGGATGACGGGCTCGGGTAGGGGGAAGAATTCCTGATTGCAGGCACGGTTGAAGGCGCCGGCAATATCGCGCGCGAGTTCCAGGTGCTGTTTCTGGTCTTCACCCACGGGAACATGGGTGCCGTGGTAGGTGAGGATGTCGGCGGCCATCAGCACGGGGTAGCCATAGAGGCCGAGCCCAGCTTTCTCTTTGTCCTTGCCCGCCTTGTCCTTGAACTGGGTCATGCGGTTGAGCCAGCCGAGCGGCGTGTGGCAGCCGAGGATCCAGGCCAGCTCGCTATGCGCGGTGACCGTGCTTTGCGCCACGATGATGGCTTTTGCCGGGTCCACGCCTGCGGCCATGATGGCGGCGCAGGTCTCGTAGGTGGCGGCACGGAGGTCGTCCGGATTTTGCGGCACGGTGATGGCGTGCAGGTCCATGATGCCGTGGATGGCCTCGTAATCATGCTGCATGTCCGCCCAATGGCGGATGGCGCCCAGGTAGTTGCCCAGATGCATGTGGCCGGTCGGCTGGATGCCGGAAAAGATGCGCCCTTTTTTCATATTACGCCAGGCCCCGGCTGCCGGGTTTCACGGCGGGGATGTTGGTCAGCTCGGGCGGAAGGTCATCGGGGCTGTAGGTCGGGATGTCGATTTCCATGATGGAAATGAGCGGCACGGGCAGGCCGGGGTTGCCGCCGCTGCGGTCGATGAGGCAGGCCTCGCCGATGACCTCGCCGCCGAATTTCTCAACGCATTCGATGGCCTCGCGGGAGGATTTGCCGGTGGTGACCACGTCTTCCACGATCAGCACTTTCGCGCCGAGGGGAATCTCGAACCCGCGGCGGATCTGGAAGGTGCCTTCCACACGCTCGCAGAAGAGGGAGGGCACGCCAAGGGCGCGGGCCACCTCGTAGCCGATGATGATGCCGCCCATGGCGGGGGCGACGACGGCATCCACCTTGCCGAGGCGTTCCTGCACCAGTTTGGCGATGCCCTTGGCGCAGCGTTCGGCGCGCGCCGGGTGCATCAGCAGGCGCGCGCATTGCAGATAGGTGGCGCTGCGGCGGCCGGAGGAAAGAATGAAATGACCATGCAGAATGGCCTTTGAGGCTTCCAGCTCGGCGAGGAATTCGTCTTGTTTCATGGTGGGACCCGTATTCGACTGTGTGGCGTGAAGTTACGCAGCCGCCTGCCTAAATCAACTAAATTATCGGCCATTATGCGGCAAGCCCTGCAAACCGGGCAGGCAGGCCATGCGCCCCATTATGGCATGGCAAGGGGTGACGGCAGGGCCAAAACAAGCTAAAAGGTGGCCGACTGGAAGGATATGTATGCGTAAAGCCCTGACACTTTCCCTTGTTGTTACCTGTTTGGCCAGCCCGGCCCTTGCACGTGATTATGTCCGCATGGCGGGGTCATCCACCGTGTTTCCCTTCGCGGCCATGGCGAGCGAGGAATTCAGCCGCATTACGCGGTATAAAAACCCGATTGTGGAATCCACCGGCACGGGGGGCGGGTTTAAGTTTTTTTGTGAAGGCATCGGGCAGGATTACCCGGATTTTGCCAATGCATCGCGCCCTATTACCGAGGGCGAACGCGAAAATTGTAAAAAACACGGTGTGAACCGGATTATTGAGCTGCCGCTCGGTTATGACGGCATTGTGCTGGCCAATAAACGCGGCGCGGCGCATTACAACCTTTCGCAAAAGCAGATGTTCCTGGCACTGGCGGCCAAGGTGCCGGTGAATGGCAAGCTGGTGAATAACCCCTACCGTCGCTGGAAGGAGGTGGATGCCAGCCTGCCGGATGCGCCGATTGAGGTCTATGGACCATCGACTACTTCCGGCACGCGGGATGCGTTTGTGGAACTGGTGATGCATAAGGGGTGCGAGGAATTTTCCGAATTCGAGAAGGAATATCCGGATAAGAAGAACCGCAAGGCGGCCTGCGGGATGATTCGTGAAGATGAGGCCTATCTGGTGACGGGGGAGAATGACAACCTCATCATCCAGAAGCTGAATGCCAACCCGGATGGGCTTGGGATTTTCGGCTACAGCTTTCTGGAAGAGAACCAGGGTTTTGTGCAGGGCAGCCGTATCAATGGCGTGGAGCCGAGCGCGGAGACGATCGCTTCCGGCCAATATGCCATGTCACGCATCATCTATACCTATGCGAAAGGTGAACACCTGACGCTGATTCCCGGCATGAAAGAGTTTATGCAGGAGCTGACCAGCGAACGCGCGCTGGACCCGGTGGATGGGTATATGGTGGAGAAGGGGTTGATTCCGTTGCCGACGGAGAAGCGGGAAGAGGTGCGGGCGGGGTTGCCGAGGTAACTGTCATGCAAAAGGCCGGTTATGTTTACATTATGGCCAGCCGAAAGCATGGAACCCTTTTATATCGGGGTAACTTCGGATCTCGTTTCCCGGGTATGGCAGCATAGGGAAGGCATGTTTGACGGATTTACCAAGCGTTATGGTGTGAAGACGCTGGTGTATTATGAAGCATATGATGGCATTGATGATGCGATCGTGCGTGAGAAGAAGCTGAAACAATTTCTTCGTGCATGGAAGATTGAGCTGGTCGAGAAGCATAATCCTGCATGGCGGGATTTATATGACGATATCATCGCATGATTTCCGTCATTCTCGGGCGCGTAGCGAACCGAGAATCCATAGGGAGGTGAGGGGTGTTGTGGATTCCCGGCTCATGCGATGCATGCCCGAGAATGACGGATATTTGTTATATTGTATACATGTGTCACCCTCGGGGCCGCGCAGCGCGAACCGGGGATCCATAGTGGATGCGTGCTGGGTGGGGAAGTTATAGGGACTTGCGGGAGGAGGATAGATGGATCCCCGGTTCGCGCTGCGCGCGCCCGAGGATGACAGGTTGGCTAAGTTCGGCTGCGCCTCACTAAGCAACCTGTCACTTCGGTGCGATCATTCCGTCCGGCTTCACCCATTCGTCGAACTGCTTTTCGGTGAGCAGTTTTAATTCCAGCGCGGCCTGTTTCAGCGTTTTGTTTTCCTTATGGGCCTTTTTGGCGATCTTGGCGGCATTGTCGTAGCCGATATGCGGGTTGAGGGCGGTCACCAGCATGAGGGATTCGTTCATCAGCTTGGTGATGCGCACCACATCGGCCTCAATGCCGACCACGCAATTGTCGGTGAAGCTGCGGCAGCCATCGGCGATGAGGCGGATGGATTGCAGCACGTTGTGGATGATAACCGGCTTGAAGACGTTGAGCTCAAAATGGCCGTTGCTGCCGCCGATGGTGACGGCCACGTGGTTGCCTATCACCTGGGCGCAAAGCATGGTCATGGCTTCGCTCTGGGTGGGGTTTACCTTGCCGGGCATGATGGAGGAGCCGGGTTCATTCTCCGGCAGCTTGATTTCGCCGAAGCCGCAACGCGGGCCGCTGCCGAGCAGGCGGATGTCGTTGGCGATTTTCATGAGGCTGGCGGCAAGGGTGTTGAGCACGCCGCTGATTTCCACCATCGCATCGTGGGAGGCGAGGGCCTCGAACTTGTTTTTGGCGGTGACGAAGGGAAGCTTGGTGTTGGCGGCGACTTCCTTGGCGAAGGCAACATCAAATCCTTTTTTGCTGTTGATGCCGGTGCCGACCGCCGTGCCACCCTGGGCCAGCGGATAGAGGCGCGGCAGGGCGGCCTTCACGCGGTCAATACCCAGCGCCATTTGCGTAACGTAGCCGGAGAATTCCTGCCCGAGCGTCAGAGGTGTGGCATCCTGCAAATGGGTGCGGCCGATCTTGATGATCTTGGCGAACTGCTTTTCCTTTTTCGCCAGCGCATCGTGCAGGTGTTTCAGCGCGGGCAGCAGGCGGTGGTGAATTTCCATCACCGTGGCGATGTGCATGGCGGTGGGGAATGAGTCATTCGACGACTGGCCCATGTTCACATGGTCGTTGGGGTGGACGGGTTTTTTGCTGCCCATCTCGCCGCCGAGCAGCTCGATGGCGCGGTTGCTGATGACCTCGTTGGCATTCATGTTGGTTTGCGTGCCGGAGCCGGTCTGCCAGACCACCAGCGGAAATTCGCCGTCCATCTTGCCTTCGGCGACTTCTTTCGCTGCATTGACGATGGCGTTGCCGATTTTTTTCTCAAGCACGCCCATGGCCATGTTGGCTTTGGCAGCGGAGAGCTTCAGGATGCCGAGCGCGCGGATGAGCGGCACGGGCATGGTCTGCCCGCCGATGTCGAAATTCTGGATGCTGCGTTGCGTCTGCGCGCCCCAATAGTGGTTGGCGGGGACGTTGATGGGGCCGAAGCTGTCGGTTTCCACGCGGATTTTTTCGGCTTTTGTTACCAGTTTGGCTGCGGTCTTCGCGGCGGCTTTGGTGGTTTTCTTCGCGGATGGTTTGACAGCGGCTTTGGCCATGATGCTCTCCAGAAAATTGTGCTATTGATGTAGACCAACTTCAGCATGAAATAAAGCGCCATGAGCAAGCCACATTATTGGGACGAAGCCAGCGAGCTTCTCGCCAGCAAGGACAAGAAACTCGCACCCGTCATCGTACAGTTTGCGGGCGAGCATATGGGGCATAAGAGCAACGCGCTGCACACGCTGGTGCGCGCGGTGGTGGGGCAGCAGATTTCGGTGAAGGCCGCCGATGCCATCTGGGGCAGGCTGGATGCGCTGTGTCCAGGCATGGAGGCCTCCATCATTCTGTCGCATGCGCCGGAGGTATTGCGCGGTGCGGGGCTTTCCGAGCGCAAGGTGGTGTATGTGCGTGGCATTGCGCAGGCATTTCATGATAAAATCATTGTGCCGGAAGAGATTGCGCGCATGGAGGCCGAACCGGCGATCAAAGAGCTTTCCAAACTGCCGGGCATCGGCCGCTGGACGGCGGAGATGTTTCTGATGTTCCATCTGCACCATCCGGATGTGTTTCCGCTCGGGGATTTGGGCTTAATCAAAGCCATACAGCGTCTTTATGGCCCGGCTGCTAAACCGGGGACAGCTTCCATGGAGCGTCTCAGCAAGCGGTGGCAGCCCTACCGCAGCGTTGCGACATGGTATTTATGGCGAAGCCTGGACCCCGTTCCGGTGCAATATTAGCGCCATACCATGCTTGCAGGGCTGTTTGGGCCATATTGCATGCTGCATATGCTTTGTATGGATAAGAATCGGTGCTATAATCAAAGAAAATCATAGGAGTTAGATATGTCCGTCCTTCCCCTCAGCAAGCCCAGCAACAACAATGTAAGCAGCACCCTGAAAGACAAGGATGCCAAAGCCCTGGCCGAAAAGCTCACCCCGCTGCTGGCCAATAACTACGCGCTTTACCTGAAGACCCAGGGCTATCACTGGAACGTGACCGGGCCGCATTTCTACGGGCTGCACAAGATGTTCGAGGAACAGTATATCAGCCTGGCGGAAGCCAATGACGCACTGGCCGAGCGCATCCGCAGCATCGGTTATTTTGCCCCGGCGAGCTTCAGCGCCCTCAGCCAGCTCAGCTCCATTGCCGAGGATAACAGCGTTCCGGAGGATTCCAACGTGATGCTGAAGAATCTGGCCACGGCGCATGGCGTGGTGATCAAGCAGTTGAAAGACATCATCGAGCTGGCCAGCGAGCATGGCGACGAAGCCACGGCGGACCTGGCCACCGAGCGGCTGGACTGGCATGAAAAGACGCTCTGGATGCTAAACAGCAGCCTCGCCTAGATGCACTCCCCATCACTACTAGGCTGGCCTGCAAATGGCGGTTTTTCTGTGCTCCGATGCTCACGTACTTAAGTACGCTCCGCTTCGGTGCTCGCAAACCCACCATTTTCGGCTCAGCCTAGCGTGATGGATGAGCGCATCTAACCCCAAAGCCCCCGCAGGTTTTCTGCCCTGCGGGGGCTTTTTTTGTGTGCCGCCTTGACTTTTGACGGGGGGTGTGGCAATCGGTCTGCCTCGCATGAAATGCGTTTCCGGTGCGGAGAGGTGGCCGAGTGGTTGAAGGCGCACGCCTGGAAAGTGTGTATACGGGGAACCGTATCGTGAGTTCGAATCTCATCCTCTCCGCCATGTTAAGTGGGTTTGTGCTTATAAATCAACGGATTGCCTTTATGGCTAAGAAGATTTTCTCAGTTGGTTATGAAATTCCCGGTGATCAGGCTGAATGTATAGAGTTCTCCTCTGAGAAATCATTGATGGATGCAGATATTTTGTTAATTAACCCAGACTCGATTTGTCCTAGCGGGGATTGGGTTAGTTTTACTAGCAGTGATGGAGGTTGTTATAATGTAGATGCATCTCGAAAATATAAGCAGAAAGTATCTAATTTAAGGAAAGAAATAAAAGATCATTTAGACAATGGGCAAAACGTTTTTATCCTTTTGTCAAAAGAAAGAAAATATAGTTTAGCTAGCCGTGTGTCTTCTCCAAGAAAAGGGCAAAATACATACGATACGGAATTATGTAGCAATTATGATTTTTTGCCGATTCACATTGGAACTTTAGTTTCTGGAACTGGTAAGCATGTACAACCTTCTGGGAATCCATTATTTGCTGATTTTTATAAAAAATTTAAAGAATATTTGCAGTATCAGCTCTATATAGAAAATATAAATAGCGCCCAAATTATTTTTAATGGAAAGGATAAAAATAAAATACTAGGGTCACTTATTAAAGTTGGGGCTGGAAATCTGGTAATGCTTCCATTTATAAATTATGACGATAAAAATTTTACCGAGGTTAAAAAAAATAAGAAGGGAGAGGGTGAGTATTACTGGACGAGTGATGCTTTAAAGTTTGGTCATGAGTTAGTTGATTGTATTGTTCAAATAGCTGATGGTTTAAATAAGTTAACTGAGAAAACCCCGCCACCCCAATGGATTAATGATGGTGATTTTGTTAGTAACAAAGAGGTGGAAATCATTGATTTAATTAAGAAAGAAGAGGAGCTAATAGTTATTAGCACTAAAACAATCGGTGCTTTAAAAGCCAATCTTTCAGAAGAGGTGCGACTAAAGGACTTGCTTTTTGAGCAAGGAAAGTCACTTGAGGACGCTGTTATTAGAGCATTAAAAATTTTAGGGTATAAAGCTGAAGGCTATGATGATGGAGTTTTAGAATTAGACCAAGTTATTGTTTCACCAGAGGGGTATAGATACATAGGTGAATGTGAAGGAAAGAACGAGAAAGACATTGATATTACAAAATTCCGTCAATTAATGGATTCCATAAACGCAGATTTCGCTAGAGATGAAATTGAAGATAAGGCTTTTGGCATTTTATTTGGAAATCCTCAGCGTTTGACTGATCCGAATAAAAGATCTTTGGATTTTACTAATAAGTGTAAAATTAGTGCTGAGCGTGATAAAATTGCTCTTATAAAAACGCCAGATCTTTTTAAAGTTGCTAAATATCTTGCTGAAAATACTGACGATGCATTTAAGGCAGAATGCCGAGATGCAATCCACAATGGCCTGGGAGCTATTGTAATTTTTCCAAAAGTCCCAGCTTAAAATTTAGTCTATTATAAAAAGAGGCAGTTTAGGTCTTGACATGCAACCAAATGGTTGCTTATTATGTGGCATGGTTGCTAATGACGATAAGGTGTTCAAGGCGCTTGCGGATTCCAGCCGGCGGGGGTTGCTTGACCGGCTGCGGGAAGAGGGCGGGTTGAGTTTGAATGAGCTTTGTCGGAAGCATGAGATGAGCCGGCAGGCGGTGGCCAAGCATCTGGCGCTGCTGGAGGAGGCGAACCTTGTGGTGACCGAGAAGAAGGGGCGCGAGAAGCTTCATTATCTCAACCCCGTGCCGATTCATGAGATTTACGTGCGGTGGATCGGCAAATTCGACAAGGAGCGGCTTGCCGCGCTTGATAATTTGAAACATGCATTAGAGGAGAAACGCGATGGCTGATTCCAGCTTTATCTACACGACCTACATCAAAACCACGCCCGAAAAGCTGTGGGAGGCACTGACCACGCCGGAATTCATGAAGCAATATTGGTCGGGCTGTTCCATCAACACCGATTGGAAAGAAGGCTCCGCCTGGCAATTGACCTTCCCCGACGGCATGGTGGCGGATGCAGGCAAGGTGCTGGAGGCAAAGCCCTTTTCACGGCTGGTGCTTTCCTGGCAAAACCAGTTTAAGCCGGAATTTCAGGAAGAAGGCTTTTCCGAATGTCGTTTCGAGATCGAGCAGGTTATCGAAGCCGTTAAACTGACGGTGACGCACAGCATCAACAAGGCCGAATCCAAGCTTATCCAGGGCGTTTCCGGCGGCTGGCCGCTCATCCTTTCCAGTCTCAAGAGCTTTTTGGAAGGGGGCGGGGTTATCGATACCAATTGTTCCCGGCAGAAATCCAAAGCGGCCTAAGCATGCACATTGCCCGTAATTTGCGCCAATATGGCCGGATTTCGGGCAATTGGAGGCCTTGTGGAAGGGGCCACATGGCCATTACCGGCTTGATTAACGGGCATGTTAAATTTAACATATTGTTATATATATATAGAAAATCTTTGCGTGGCTTTATTCTATGTTAAGGAAAATGGCGTTTAATGGGAGGGTATAAGTGTTTTTTGTCCCATGTCGTTACGCCATCACGTATCCACCGCCGCATTGCTGCTTGCTTTGATACCCGATGCCGTGCTTGCCAACCCGATGGGTGGGCAAGTGGTGGCGGGGCAGGCTGGCATCAGTGCGCGACCGGGATTTTTACAGATCAACCAGTCCAGCAACCGGGCGGTGATCGACTGGCGCAGCTTCGACCTGGCGCCCGGAGACATCACACGGTTTAACCAGCCCAATGCCGGTGCATGGACACTCAACCGGGTGAATGCGGCGGACCCAAGCCGAATATTCGGTACGATCCAGGCCAATGGGCGCATTGCCATCATCAACCCGAACGGGGTGGTATTCGGCCCCGGCTCGCATGTGGATGCCGCCGGGATTGTTGCCAGCACGGCGGATACGACCAATGCGCGCTTCATGGCCGGTGGAAAGGTTGTGTTCGACCGCCCGGGCGACCCGCACGCATCCATCGTCAATGAAGGGACCATTACCGCGAGAGATGCCGGGCTGGTGGGGTTGGTCGCCCCGAATGTGGAAAACAGCGGTGTGATAACGGCACGGCTTGGCAAGGTTCAGCTGGCGGCGGGTGAAACCTTTACGCTGGATATGGCGGGAGACCGGCTGCTTGAGGTTGCGATAAGCGATGGCGTGGCGGCCCGGTTAAAGAATAGCGGGACCATTCGCGCCGATGGTGGAGACATTGTGCTGACGGCCGCCGCCGGGCGGCATGTGGTGGATGCGCTGATTGAACAAAGTGGGGTGATTTCGGCCAACCGGGTTGGGCTCAAAGGTGGTCATATCACGCTGTATGCGGCAGGCAGTAATGCCGTGTCCGGTAATCGCTCCGGTGATAAGGGTGTCAAAACCGGTTCCAGCAGGGTGAATGTTTCCGGTGTGATACAGGCGAGTGACAGCGCCAACCTCAACAGCCAGGGCGGCAGCATCGACATATGGGGCGATTATGTTCACGTGGCCCATGCGCGGCTTGATGCATCGGGCAATGCCGGGGGGGGCGTTATCCGTATCGGCGGGGATTATCATGGCGAGGGCCTAACGCCGACGGCGCTGCAAACCTATGTTGAGACGGATGTGGGTATCTATGCGGATGCATTTGTTTCCGGCCATGGCGGAAATGTCACGCTTTGGGCGGATGGGCAGACGGATTTCTACGGAAATATCAGCACACGGGGCGGTGAGCGGGGCGGAGATGGCGGGTTTGTTGAGGTTTCCGGCCATGATCTTCTCAACTTCAGCGGCACGGTGGACACGTTGGCGCCGCGTGGCAATACCGGTATCCTGTTGCTCGATCCGAACGATATCAACATCACCGCGGCGGATTCCAATATCAATTGTACGGCGGGTACATGTTCAGCGGCAGGCGCAGGTGCCTCAACCTTAAATGTTGCCACACTCGTGGCCGCGCTTGGCGCCAGCAACGTCATTGTCACCACCGCGCCCGGCACAGGCGGCAGCGGCGACATTACCGTGACCAGCGCCATCAATTGGAATACCGGTTTTAACCTCACGCTCAATGCCAGCCGCAACATTACCATCAATAATACCATCACCGGCACAGGCGCCGGTGCCTTGACCCTGACGGCGGGCGGGGCGGGGAATATCGATATCAACAACAATATCAGCGTGGGCGGATTGCTGACCACCAATGCGGGAACGGGCAACACGTTGTTGAGCGCCAACATGACATCCTACGGAATGACGCTCAATGCACCCGTCGTCATGGATGGCGCTCTGGGTACTCGCATATTGAATGCCAAAACAGGCGTGCTGACCATCAATGGGGCTGTGTCGGACAGTAATGGCAATAATAATCTTTCATTGCTAACGGATAACGATATCGCCTTGAATGCAAATTTGGGGGGCACAACCAGCCGCAGCTTATTCATTGCTTCCGATACGGCTGGGCATACCATCGGTTTGGCCGGGCAGGCGGGGGTAGTCAATCTTACCACCGCTGAACTAAACCGGATACAGAGCAACTGGGGGGCCATTGTATTCGGCAGTACGGGGGCTAACAGTTCCGCTATCAATGCGGGGGCCTATGCCTGGCAGAGCGCGCTGACCTTCAACAGCAATGCCGATAGTATCACAATTGCGGGCAATACATCCACATCCGGCGCTGGTCATAGCCTATCGATCATTTCCAACGCGGATCCGATCATTAATGCGAATTTGAGTACCTCCGGCAACAATAGCGCACTTTTCCTGTCAACGGCATCTGCGGGTACTACGCTAGGGATTGCAGGCGGTGCGGGCACGTTCAATATTTCTGCCGCTGAATTGGCCATGATATTGCCCAGCAACTTTATCTATGTGCAGATCGGTAACTCCAGCGCCATGACCAATGCCATTGAGCTCAATGGATATACGGCCTGGAACCTTCCTTTCCGGCTGCAGGCCCCTAACGGCATTAATATTAACGGGGCGCAGACCAGCACGAGCACGATGAGTTTTTCCACCGGAGTGGACATCAATTTCAACCAGCTTATAACCGCCACCCAGATCAGCGTGAATGGCATAGGCAACACCAGCATCGGCATTGCAGGGCAGGCGGGCGCCATTACGATCGACAACACGGAACTGAGTAAT
The DNA here is from genome assembly GCA_016124905.1 of bacterium. Taxonomy (NCBI): domain Bacteria; species bacterium. The sequence continues at coordinate 12,322 of WGMV01000011.1, read as the reverse complement.
TTAAGCGCATCCAGCTATACATTCACAAATGGCAACACTGCCACCAATGCCGCTATTGATTTAGGCGCGCATAGCTGGGGCAGCGCTTCGCTGACCATTGATTCGGGCAATGCGACCAATGCGGGCAATTTGATCGTCAGCGGCGCGCAGAGCTTCACAACAGGTAACTTTACCCTGGCAACGGGAACCGGTGATATTGTTTTCAATGACAATGTCGCTGGGGGTGCTACCGATACATTGACCGTATCAAGCCGCGCCGCGGCGGGCGGCAGTATCGTATGGAACGGAACCGGCGGCACGACCAATCTGGACAGTACGGATCTATCGCATATTTCCGGTTTCCAGCTGGTTCAGTTCGGCCAGAACGTAGGGGGCATATTTTCCACCCCCATCACGGTGAACGCCTATACCTGGTCACGTCGGGCCACGTTTATCTCCACCGCAACCATTACCGTGGATGGCGCGCAGGAATTCGGGAACAATTCCGTCCAATTTCAAATCGGTTCCACGCCGGTATTCAATGCGGATATCAATGGTACGTCGGCGCTTTCTTTCCTTTGCAATATCGGTATGTGCTCCGGCAAATCCATGGGGATTGCAGGCGGCGCGGGAACCATCCAGCTAGATGACCCATTGCTGGACCATATTACAAGCAACTGGAGCACGCTGAATATAGGTGGACCGTCTTCAAACGGTAATACCGGCTATCACCCCACGACCATTGATGTGGGGGCGTATACCTGGCGGTGGAACACGCAGTTCAACTCTGGGTACACCACGCCCATCACCTTCAGTGGCGCGGCGGATTTCAGCAATAAAAACATTACGATCAATGCCGGTAATGATGTAATCATCGGCGCCAATCTCAGCGGTACCGGTGCGCTGACCATTCGTGCGTTTGACAATACAGTTGCCGGAATAGGGCTTGCCGGCGGCACCGGCATTGTAAATATAAGCGCGGCGGAGCTGGATTTTCTACAAAACGGATTTTCTTCCATCAAATTCGGCCTCAGTAGCCAGGCCCAGGCGATCGATCTTGGTGCATACAGCAACTGGAAAGACCCGCTTGAATTTTATACCACATCCCTCGGCACCATCACGGTCAGCGGGGCACAGGCCACATCTGTGGGAAACAACGCCAGTTTCTCCTTTCAGGGACCGACGACATTCAATGCCGGGGTGAGCACGAATAATTCCACCTCTGGCACCGGCACCATCACGCTGGGTAACTTCTCGCATGTGCTGAAGGCGAACCTGCTTACCAATAACAGCAATATCACCATTAACGGCGCGACCACCCTCAGCGGTGCAGCCTTGAAATCCATCAGTGCCGGTTCCGGCACCATCACCACCACGGCGGCGATCAACAGCGCGGCCAGCAGCCTTTCCCTGACGGCGAATACGCTGACGCTCGGCGCCAATATTACCGGCGCCAGCACGCGAGCGCTGCTTATCACCGCAGGCAGCGCCGGGCGCGCTGTTTATATAGGTGGCGGCAGCGGTGGGCTGGATTTGGATGATACAACACTTTCGCGTCTGGATACGGGCTGGGCGCAGATCAATATCTATAACCTGGGCGCTAGCGGCGCGGGCGGTATCTATGTTGACAGCACGACCCTGCACAGCAACCTGCGCCTGCAAGGGCTGGCTGACGGCATAACCATCACGGGGCCTCTGGATGTGCAGGGGCATGACCTGTTCCTTTATGCCAATGGCGGCGATATTGCCATCAATGGCGCGGTTACATCCGCCGGAGGGCACCTGACCATCGGTACGATGGAATCCGCCACGGGGAATGAGTTTGTCTCTCTGGGGGGTGGAGGGGTTTATAACCGAACCAGCGTCGGCACAACGACCATCGGTGTGGGCGGGGCGGCGGGCACCATTACCCTTTCCGACGCAGAGCTGGATAATATCACCGACGGCTGGAGCAGTATCGAAATAGGGGATGTGGATGATATTGGCGGAACGCCTTTTACCATCGCCATCAATGTGGATGCCTACAGCAACTGGAAAGACCCGATTACGTTTAACGCGGCCTCAACCGGAGCCATTACGGTCAGTGGGGCACAGACCACGCTGGCGGCCAGCAATGGCGGTTTTACCTTCAACGGCCCCACCACTTTCAATGCCAGCATCAATACCAGTAATTCCAGCGCGGCGACCGGGACGATCACCCTCAATAATTTCCTGCATGTATTGGGTGCCGACCTGATCACGGACGATAGCAACATCACCATCCACGGGCAGGTCGATGCCTCTGCAGATTTCACCATCAATGCGGGAACGGGCAACCTGACCCTTGGGGCGACCTCTTCCATCACATCGCTCGGCCATGGCGTGACCTTGACGGCCGATAACATGGATATTCAAGGCGACCTGACCGGTAATGCCACCGCACAGCTGAATATCGGGCCATCAACGATCACCCGCAATATGCAGCTTGCCACCGGCTCTGGAACGGAATTGTATCTTACCGCTGCGGAGCTTGATCATATCCAGGATGGTTGGGGGACCGTTTACTTTGGGGGTAATACCATTTCCGGCTTAAATGCGAATGCCGCCATCGGTAATTATGCATGGGGCGATTATGGTGTCGTATTCAATTTCAGGCCAACCAGATTAATCAGCATAGCAGGTGGGACGTTTCAGAATGATGTCCAGTTCGTGGGGAACATGGATATCAGCGGCAGTTTGAATGGAAGCGGCAGTCTGCTGTTCAACAATTACAGCGGGGCTGCCATCGGCCTGGCCGGGGCCGCCGGTACCGTTCAGCTTTCCGTGGCAGAACTGGATTTCATCGCCGACGGCTGGGGCAGCATTCAATTCGGCGATAATCTTGTACCTTTTTCCACTTCCAACATCGTGGTGAACGGATATTCGAACTGGAAAGACGACGTTATTTTTGCCGCAAGGACAGGCCATACCATCACCATCAGCGGGAATCAGTCCACAGCGGTTGGCACCGATGGCAACTTCACGTTTGATGGTCCAACGACATTTAATGCAAATGTCGATACATCCAATTCCACCGCGGGCACTGGCACCATCACCCTTGGCAATTTCAGCCATGCACTTAATGGAGACCTGACAACCAATAACAGCGATATCACCATCAACGGCGCCACTACCCTGAGCGGCGCTACCCGCAGCATCAATGCCGGAACCGGTGCGTTCAATACCACGGCGACGATCAGCAGCACGGCCAGTAACCTGATATTGACGGCTGACAGCATGTCCATCGGCGCGGATATTACAGGTGCCGCCGCGCGTTACCTGTCCGTGAGGACCGGCACGGCCGGGCGTGCCATCAACCTGGGCGGAGGTGTAGGTGGACTCGACCTGGATGATACCGAGCTTGACCATCTGGACAATGGATGGACGGGGGCGGGGTCGGTAAGGATCGGTGATTATCTCAGCGGCACCATTACGCTTGATGGCTTCAGCTTTCATTCAAACATGAACGTGCTGCGTAACGCAAACGGCGTGGTGGTGGACAATGCGCTGGATTTCAACGGAAATGACCTGTCATTCTGGGGCGATACCGGGGAAATTACCTTAAACGGCACTCTTGCGTCCGCCGGGGGTGATCTGCATGTCGGTCTCGCTGGAAACGGTCTGTCCATCGGTCTTGGTGGTGCGGTTGGAACGGGCACCAGTTTATCCGACGCGGAACTGGATAATATTCTCGACGGGTGGAATTCCATTCAATTTGGTAATTTTGACGGTACCAAGAATATCCTCATTAACATTGACGGATACAATAACTGGAGAGATCCGATCTCTTTTGGGACGAGCAGTCTTGGGCTTATTACGGTAAGCGGCGTTCAGGCCACGGCGGCTGGCAGCAACGGCAGCTTCACGTTTAGCGGGCCAACCCAGTTTGATGCAAATGTGGATACAACCAATTCCAGTGCGGGGGCAGGGACCATTACCCTCAGCAATTACACCCATGCATTGAATGCCAACCTGATCACCGATGACAGCGATATCACCATCAACGGTTCCGTGACTACCGGCGGTGCGGGCAACCGGCTTATCACGGCTGGAACCGGCACCATCATCACCGGCGCCGGTGGAACTATCAGCAGCCCCGGTAATGATCTGGTGATGACGGCGGATAATATGACTATCGGGGCGGCCATGTCGGGTGGTTGGCTCTATCTTCGTGCCAGTACGGCGGGGCGGGCCGTCAACGTGGGCGGCCCTACCGGCGGGCTTGATCTCAGCGATGCCGAACTTGGGTTTATCGATGGTGGCTGGACGCGCGTGACCATCGGCAATTATCAGGCGGGCGTCGTTACGCTGGATGCCTTCACTTTCAACGATGCCCTGGCCGTGCGCGGCGGTTCTGGAGGGGTTGTCGTTTCCGGCCCGGTGAACCTGAGCGGCAATTCGCTTTATTTTGACATGCAGGGCGGGGATTTACAGCTTAACAGCACCATTGCCTCCAACGGTGCTAACCTGAGTATTACCAATACCAATAATGCCACCACCATCGGTCTGGGCGGCGCGGCGGGTGTGGTTGCGCTTTCGGACGCGGAGCTGGATAATATCAGCGATGGCTGGTCAAGCATCAATATTGGCAGCGGAAGCCTCAATACCGTCATCAATATGGGGGCTTATAATAACTGGAAAGACCGGGTCATTCTGCAGGCCGCAGCAGGCGGCGGCATTACGGTTAGCGGCGCGCAAACCACGGCTGCAGGCACGAATGGGCGCTTTACCTTTGATGGGCCGACCACGTTCAATGCCAATGTCGATACCAGTAATTCTTCCGCCACCAACGGCGCCATTGTGCTGAACAATCATGCTTACACACTTGGGGCCGATCTGATTACCGATGACAGTCTTATCAACATCAACGGAACGGTTGCGCTATCGGGCGGCGCAGGGGTGACACGCCTGATCAACGCAGGCACCGCCACCGTATCGACCAGCGTGACCGGCATTATCAATGCGGGGGTGCAAAACCTGCTGCTGCGCGGGGGCGATCTTGCCATCGGCGCCAATATTAGCGGGACCGGCGCTCTGATTTTGCGCGGGGCGGGTGCGATCATGAATATCGCGACCGGAGCGGGTGGATGGAACCTGGATGCGGCGGAGATTGGCAGGCTGCAGAATGGCTTCAGCAGCATCCTGATCGACAGCAACAGCAACGCGGCGATGAATATCGGTGCTTCAACCTGGAACGATGCGGTCACCTTCAAGACCGGTACCGGCGACATCACCCTGTCCGGCACGCTCACCAGCGTGGGCACGGCGGGAAACAGCCTGGTGCTGGCCACCCAGGGCAATTTCGTCAATATGGCGGGGGCCGGTGCGCTTGCCCCCGGCGCAGGCCGCTACCTTGTGTATTCCACCAGCCCGTCGTTGAACGCCATGGGTGGCATTGGCGGCTACAGCAAACAATACGGAAAGAATTACGCCAGCAACCTGCCCGCCACCATTCCGGCGGGGAGCAATTATTTCCTCTATAGCATCGCGCCGACCGTCACCCTTACCGCCCATGACGTGACGCGCTATGACAATGAGCCCAACCCCGCCTTCAGTTATCAGGTGAGCGGGCTGATCGACGGGGATATGTTCGCGCAGGCATTTACCGGCACGCCGGTTATCAACACCACGCTTGGCAGCTCTTCACCCGCAGGGGTTTATTTGAACGGCCTTGTCATCTCCGCGGGAGCGATGGTGCCGACGGCGCTTGGTTACCTGGTGCAGTTCGTGCATGGCACCATGACCATTCTGGCAAGCGATCCCGCTCCGCCAGTGGCACCTCCTCCCCAGCAATACACATTGCCGCCCTCCGTCACTTCAGGCCTGACAACGGGCATGGATTATCTGGAGCGTCCGGCCCCACTATTGGTGCGCGTTACCGAGCCTAGCCAGGAAGGCAATACAACGGAAGAATCCGCCATAATGGTCAGTTACGGCTATGGTGACATCAAGACCGAATACCAATCTGACTTTGATCTTATCGTGCATGAAGCGAAACCCATGCCACAGATCGTGGAGGCACGAGGAACGAATACCAGCAAAGTGTTCATCATCTGCAATGCCAGCAGCAACCGGAAGAGCAAGGATTGCGTGGGCGCCAGCCGTTAAGCGCGTATTACGACCGTTTTAGCGGGCAATTCAGCATCCAGTGAAAGCCGTATTTATCTGTCAGCATGGCGAAGCGGTTGCCCCAGAAGGCATCATGCGGGGGAAATACGGGCTTACCGCCTGCGCTGAGTTTCTGAAAAAAGCTTTCGAGCTGTTCCACCGAATCGGCATTGATATTGATGGTAACGTTATCCCCGGTAACGGTTTTGCCGCTTGGGTTGTCGGATCCCATGATGCCGAATTTTTCACCCATGATGCAGGCATGCATGACCTTGTCTTTCATGGTTTCCATATCCAATGCACCGTCTGGGCAGCCGCCCTTGTCTGCGGGTGGGGCATCGGCATAGGTCATGATCTGCAGTTCGCCGCCAAGGCAGTTTTTGTAAAACTCCATCGCTTCGCGGCAATTGCCGTTGAAGAAAAGATAGGGGTTTGTGGTGGGCATGGCTCGCTCCTTCATGGATGTGTGATGTCCATTACAGGTGGCGGCATAAAAAGTCCATTCCGTCACATCCCCGTGCCGCTTGCTTATCGACTTCTTATATTTTGGAACTGTCCATCCTGTCACGAATTGAGGAGGGGAGGGCTATGGTTGGGTTGCTCGGCGACACGCCAGAGTTAATGATAAATATCAACATGATATCTACAGGAGTTGTTATGAATAATGAACGTCAGAACGAACGTGCAGGCAGCCAATCCCAGAGCGGCCAGCGCCAGAGCGAGCGCAGTAACCAGACGGGTTCTGCCCCCAAGAAAAACATTGGTGAGCGCAGCAGCGAGCGCCAGAGCGGCAGCGAGCAAAGCAACAAAAACGTCTAATCCGGCGTTTTTGAGAAAACCCCGGCGGCTCTCCCTCCGCCGGGGTTTTTTGCGTTTAGCGGGTGGATTGAATGACGCCATCCACGATGACAATGGAATGGTCGGCCGTGGCGGCAAATTCCGGATCATGCGTGACGGCGATGACGGCGCGGTTATGCTGGTGGGCGACATCGCGCAGGATTTTTTGCACATTGGCGCTGGAGGCGGTGTCGAGGTTACCGGTGGGCTCATCGGCCAGAATCAGAAGCGGCTCGTTGGCCAGCGCCCGGGCAATGGCCACACGCTGGGCCTGGCCGCCGGACATCTGCCGGGGTAGTTTATGGCGCTGTTCGGCAAGGCCGAGGCTTTCAAGAAGTTCCTCTCCCCGCTTTCTCATGGTGGCTTCGGACCGCTTGCCCAGGCGCTGCATGGGAAGCATGACATTTTCCAGCGCGGTAAATTCGGGCAAAAGGAAATGGAACTGGAAAACAAAGCCGAGTTCCGCCAAGCGCAGGTCGGCGCGCGCGTCATCGGTGAGGGCGGTGGTTTCCTGCCCATTGAGCCAGAGCTTGCCGCCGCTGGGTTTATCCAGCAGGCCGAGAAGGTAGAGCAGGGAGGATTTGCCGGAGCCGGACGGGCCGGTGATGGCGGTGAATTCGCCCTTGCGTATCTGCAGCGTGGCATCCTTCACCAGGGTGACGGGTACATCGCCTTCCAATGTGCGTTTGAGGTTTTCGACACGGATAATGACCTCGTTCATCAGCTGCCCCGCAGGATGTCGACCGGTTGCACCAGCGCTCCCTTGCGGGCGGGCAGCAGGGCTGCAATCACAGCGGATAACATGGCGAAACCCGCGGCGATGAGAAATTGCGTGAGGCCCCAGTCGATCGGCATCTGCACCACTTCTGTGCTGCCGGGGGGCTTGAAGCGTATCTGCATGAGCGCCAGCATGAGGCCCATGCCAAGCGGCAGGCCGGTGACGCAGCCGCACGCACCGAGGATGGCGCCCTGAATGACGAAAATGCGCTGAATATCCCGCGCATGGAAGCCCATGGATTTCATGATGGCGATGTCGCGGTGCTTTTCCATCACCACGGTGGAAATGACGTTGTAGATGCCGAAACCCGCCACCACCAGCACGGCGCTGACGACCGTGTACATGATGATGTTGCGGATGGTGAGGGTGCTCATGATGTCCTCGGAGGCTTCCTGCCAGGAAACGCATTTGTAGCCGATGCGGTTCTCTATCCGCTGAGCCACGGCGCGGGCTTCAGTGGGGGTGGGAAGCTTGACGATGATGCTGTTGATGCGGTTGGGGCGGTTGAGCAGGGCCTGCACGCGCTTGAGGCTGACGAAGGCCTGGCTTTCGTCGTAACTGGCGCGCCCGGTGCGGAAGAGGCCGAGAATCTTGAACACGCGGCGCTGGCCGGTGGTGGAGGCGATGAGGATGTTGTCGTTGCGTTTGACGGAAAGTTTGCGCGCCAGCTCGGTGCCGATGACGATGCCGTCTGGATTGGCGATGAGCTCGTCCATCGTGCCTTCGATCATGTATTGCTGGATGGTGGTGACGTCGCGGATTTCCTCCGGCACCATGCCGTTGAGGGTGATGCCGAGATCCTTGCCCGCATAGCTGACCAGCGCCTGCCCAGCCAGCACGGGGGAAGCACGCAGGCCGGGCACGGTGGCGCGCAGGCTTTCAAGAATCTGCTCGTAACCGCGTATGCCACGTGTTTCGGTGACGGGTTTGACGTTGCTGAGCTCCACCGCGCCGCTGGTATAGATCTGCTGCAGCGGCTGCATGCGCGGGTTGCGGAATTCATCCTCGATGGTGATGTGGGGGGAGTTATCCACCAGGCGGCGGATGAAATCCTTTTCCGAGCCTTGCATGAGCGATGAGATGGCCAGGAAAAACGCCACGCCCAGCACAATGCCGAGCAGAGAGACGACGCTTTGCCGCTTGCGCGCCAGCAGATGTTTGACGGCAATGGAAGCCAGCAGCGGCATCAGGGAGTGCCTTTCACCAGCCTGGCGCGCACGTGCTCGCCTTCCTTAAGCGTGTCGTAGGGTTTGAGCACCACGAGGCTGTCATCCTTCAGGCCGCCGCGTATCTCGATTTGCGAAGGGCCTTTGGCGCCGATCTGGGGCTTGCGTTTCACCAGTTTTCCATCCTCGATCAGCCAGATGCTGTCCTCGATCACGGCGCCCGAGGGGATGAGCAGGGCGTTTTTCGTTTCCCGCAGAATGATGTTGGTTTCCGCCGTCATGCCGATGCGGAGCGGCACTTCACCGTCGAACTGGATGCGCACACGGTAGCTGCGCGCCACGGGGTCGCCCATCGGGGTGATGGCCTGCACCTTGCCGTTGAAGGTTTTTCCCGGAAAGGCATCGGCGCGAATCAGCACCGGCTGGCCGGGGACGACGCGGGAGATATCTTCCTCATCCACCTCGGCGGAGATACGCAGCGGCGCGCAGCAGGAAATCCAGAAAACCGGCGGGTTGGCTGAAATAAGCTGGCCGATCTCGCCATCGCGCTTGATGACCAGCCCATCCGCCGGGGCGACGAGCTTCATGAAATTGGCCTGCGCCGTTGCCTGAGAGACGGCCGCCTTGGCGGATTCCAGGTTGGCCTTGGCGACGTCGTAATTCTCCTTGGTCACCAGATGTTTTTTGACCAGCACGGCGCTGCGGGCATATTCCTTCTCGGCCAGTTCCTGCTTGGCACGAAGCGCCCCCAGCGCGTGCTGCAGGTCGTCATCCTCCAGGCGGGCCATCACCTGATCCTTGGTGACGTTGAAGCCCTCATCCACGTTGAGTTCCGCCAGGCGCGCAGCCACGCGGGGGGCGATGGGCATCATCACGGTGGCCTCCACCGTGCCGGTGGCGTAGACGGCCTCTACGGCGGGGCCGTGCACCGGGTGCACTGCATCGATATGTTTGCCGCCGACCACTCGGACGACGAGCATCCATGCCAGCACGAGCACCACGCATGGGATGAGGATAAGCGAATATTTCTTGATGGGAACGGGCATGGAACCGTTAAAGGCTTTGGGTGAGCTTGTGCCTTTGTCTCTAGCGCATTGTGTTGTTCTTTCCTATAGGTTTTGCTGAGTTGAGCATGGCAACAGGCAGCCATGCGTTTGGCGCCATTGCAAAATATGGCCGGGCATGCCAAAACTAGGTGCCTGATCCGAGGCATGGCAATAAGCATATCGAGGTGCCCATGTTTGCGTTAGATCCCGTGTTGCTGGCGCGCATCCAGTTCGCGTTCACCATTAGTTTCCATATCGTATTCCCTGCGTTCAGCATCGGGCTGGCCAGCTTTCTGGCCGTGGTGGAATGGCGGTGGCTCAGCACGGGGGACGACCGCTACCGGGATATCTATAAATTCTGGGTGAAGATCTTCGCGGTGGCTTTTGGCATGGGGGTGGTGTCGGGCGTGGTGATGTCGTACCAGTTCGGCACCAACTGGTCGGTTTTCGCGGACCAGACGGCGAATGTGCTGGGGCCGCTGCTCGGGTTTGAGGTGCTGACGGCGTTTTTTCTGGAGGCATCGTTCCTCGGCATCATGCTGTTCGGCATGAACCGCGTCAGCCCGCGCATGCATTTCGTCTCCACCTGTATTGTTGCTGTGGGAACGCTGATCTCGGCCTTCTGGATTCTGGCGGCGAACAGCTGGATGCAGACGCCGCAGGGGTTTGAGCTGGGGCCGGACGGGCGGCTGAACCCGCTCAACTGGCTGGCGATCATCTTCAACCCCTCGTTCCCATACCGATTCATGCATATGGTGACGGCGGCCTATCTCAGCACGGCGTTCGTGGTAGGGGGCGTCGGGGCCTTTTACCTGTGGAACAAACGGCATGTGCCACATGCGCGCATCATGCTCGGCATGGCGACGCTGATGGCTGTGTTCGTTGCGCCATTGCAATTGTTCATCGGCGATTTGCACGGGTTGAACACATTGAAGCACCAGCCCGCCAAGGTGGCGGCGATGGAAGGCGTGTGGGAGACGGAAAAAGGCGCGCCGCTTCGCCTGTTCGCCTGGCCCGATCAGAATAAGGAGATGAACCATTACGAGGTGAGCATCCCCAAGCTGGCAAGCATCATCCTGACCCATAGCGAGGATGGCGAGATTCGCGGCCTCAAGGCCTGGCAGCCGCAGGACCGGCCTCCGGTGGTGTGGGTGTTCTGGTCCTTCCGGGTGATGGTGGGGCTCGGGATGCTGATGATCCTGATCGGCGCGGTGAGCGGTGTGCAGCATCTGCGCGGAAAGCTGTTCAACAGCCGCTGGCTTCAGGGCTGGTGGATGCTGATGATGCCTTCTGGCTTCATCGCGCTGCTGGCGGGGTGGTTCGTAACCGAGATCGGCCGGCAGCCCTTTACGGTTTATGGCGTCATCCGCACAGAGCATTCCGTTTCCCCTGCCGTTCTAGGGCCGCAGGTGGCATGGTCGCTGCTGGCGTTTGTGGTGGTGTATACGCTCGTGTTCGGCGCGGGCAGCTATTACATCCTGAAACTCATCGGCAAGGGCATCCACCAGCGGCAGGATAAGGACCAGTATTACGGGCATAGCAAGGAGGCCGCCGCGGTGAAGGCGGCTGGCAAAGGAGGCAAGCATGTTTGATTTCTCATCCTGGCTGGATCTTCCGCTGATCTGGGGCGTGCTGATCGGCACGGCCATTTTCCTGTATGTGCTGCTGGACGGGTTCGACCTGGGCATCGGCGTGCTGTTTCCCTTCGCGCCGTCGGACAAGTGCCGCGACCGGATGATGAATTCCATCGCGCCTTTCTGGGATGGCAACGAAACCTGGCTGGTGCTGGGCGGTGGCGGGTTGTTCGCGGCCTTTCCGCTGGCTTATTCGATTTTGCTGCCCGCGTTTTATATCCCCATCATCGTGATGCTGCTTGGGCTGATCATGCGCGGGGTGGCGTTTGAGTTCCGCTTCAAGGCGGACAAGGGAAGAAGGCTCTGGGATTATGTGTTTCATTTTGGCTCGCTCGGGGCCTGTTTCAGCCAGGGCGTCATCCTTGGGTCCTTCGTGCAGGGTGTGACGGTGCAGGGGCGTGATTTTGCCGGAGGGCCGTTTGACTGGGCCACGGGCTTCAGCATGATGACGGGCATGGCGGTGGTGTTTGGCTATGCATTGCTGGGCTCCACCTGGCTGGTGATGAAAACGGAGGATGTGACGCAGAAATGGGCGCGCCAGGTGGCGGGGTATGTGCTGATTCTGGTTGGGGTATTTGCTGTTGTCGTGAGCGCGGCCATGCCGATCATGAATGCGGGCGTGCGGGACTTCTGGTTCTCACGGCCGAATGTCTACTGGCTGCTGCCGATTCCTTTCGTCACCGCGTTTCTGTTCGGCATGATCTGGCGGGACCTGCACAAAGGCAAGCGCGAGTGGCGGCCGTTTCTAGCCGGTAT
>WGMV01000010.1 GCA_016124905.1 bacterium | reverse complement strand
TCATCAGCCCGCCCATGGTCGGCGTGCCTTTTTTAGTCAGCAAATGCTTCTCTGGCCCGTCCTCGCGGATGGGCTGCCCCTTGCCCTGCTTCTTCTTGAGCCAGAAAATGAACCGCGGCCCAAGCAGGAAACAGATCATCAACGAAGTCACCAGGGCGCCGCCGCTTCGAAACGTCAGATACTGAAACAGGTTGAAAAACGTGAATTCCTTGGCCAGCGGAAAAAGCAGATAATAAAGCACGCGGTCACTTTCTTAACAGGTTTGCGCCGGGTACGGTGTTCCACGCATCGCGCAGCGCCCCGGCCATTTTGTACATATGGCTCCCGTGCGATCCTTTGGTTAGCACAAAATCGCCATGTTGTAATTCTTCCATCAGAATGGGCAGAAGCTCCATCGCCGAATTCACGTGCCTGCCCCGCATCTCGAACGGCAGTGTCTTGTACAGCGCCTCCATGCGGATGCCTGCCGTATAGACCTTATCGACACCGGCATTCATCAGATAGGGTGCCAGGTCCTTGTGCATTGCCAGCTCATGCTCGCCCAGTTCCAGCATGTCCCCCAGCACGGCGATACGCCGCCCCACGCCTTCCAGTCCGGCCAGCACCTCAAACGCCGCCTTCATAGAAGCCGGGCTGGCATTGTAACTGTCATCCATCAGCATGATATGGCGCGAACCGTCAAACAGTTCCGTCGGCAACCCGCGCCCTTCCTCCAGCTTCACGCGCGCCAGCGCGGCAATGCCGGGGGCAAGCTCTAGGCCCAATGCCTTCATCGCCGCCAGCACCGTCAGGGCATTGAGCGCAAAATGCTTTCCCGGGTGCGGCAATGTAAAATCCACCTCCTCACCCATCACATGCGCCCGCGCGTGCAGATGCCATCCATGCGCATAGGCATCCAGCAGCCTCACATCGGCTTTGGCATCCGTCCCGAACGACACTACCATTGCCCCGCGCTTATCCGCCTGTTTCTTCAGCCGCTCGAAATGAAGATTATCACGCGGCAGCACCGCCACCCCACCAGGCTCCAGCCCTTGCATGATTTCCGCTTTCGCATCGGCGATCCCTTCTACCGAGGCAAAATGCTCCAGATGCACGGCCTCCACCGCCGTGATCACCGCCACATGCGGCCGTGCCTGAACCGTAAGCGTGGCAATTTCGCCCGCATGGTTCATGCCCATTTCAATCACGCCATAGTCCGTCTCGCGCGGCATGCGCGCCAGCGTTAGCGGCACACCGTAATGGTTATTATAGTTACCATGCGTGGCATGCATGCTGCCATAGGCGCCGAGCGCCGCCGCCATCATGGCGCGGGTGGAGGTTTTACCCACGCTGCCGGTAATGCCGATCACCTTTCCATTCATGCGCGCGCGCGCCGCCTTGCCGAGCGCCTCCATACCTTTCATACTGTCCGCCACCAGCAATTGCGGCCTCTTCGCCTCCAGCGCCTGCTGCACCATGGCCGCGGCGGCGCCTTTCTCAAAAGCGGCGGCCACATAAGCATGCCCATCCAGATGCTCGCCCTTTAAGGCAATGAAGAGATCGCCTTTACCCATGCTGCGCGAATCGATCGACACGCCGCTTGCCTGCCAGTTATCGGCGCAGGTGCCGCCCGTGGCCGCTGCCGCTTCCTCCGCTGTCCAAAGCACCTTAGCCAAGTGCGGCCTCCTTTGCGTTTGCCGCATCCCGCGCCACCTGCACATCGTCAAACGGATGCTTCACCGTGCCGATAATCTGTTCTTTCTCATGCCCCTTCCCGGCAATCAGCACCACATCCCCCGCGCGGGCCATGCGCACGGCGGCCTGGATGGCTTCTGCCCTTCCGCCAATATCATGCACTTCAGCCACAGCGTGCCCCATTCCCGCCTTGACTGCGGCGCGAATGCTGGCGGCGTCCTCCGTGCGCGGATTATCGTCCGTCAGGATGGCCACATCCGCAAGCCGCCCGGCAATCTCGCCCATCAAGGGCCGCTTGATCGGGTCCCGGTCCCCGCCGCAGCCGAACACGGCAATCACCCGGGCGTTTTCGGCATGCAGCCTTACAGCCTTCAACACCTGCTCCAGCGCACCGGGCGTATGCGCATAATCCACCAGAACCACCGCCCCTTGCGGCGTCACCACCGCGCGCTGCATCCGCCCCGGCACGCCTTCTGCCTTTGGGAGGTAGCCAATCAGGGAATCAACCGGCTCCCCGCTTGCAGCCACCATGCCGAGCGCCGCCAGGAGGTTCATCACCTGAAACCGGCCAAGCAACGGCACGTCGGTGGTATAAACCGTGCCGAACAGGTTTAGCACCACCTCGGCCCCTTTGACATGCGGCCGCCACTCCACCAGCTCCAGCTCGGCTCCTTTAATATGCCCATACCCCCAGTGGCGTATACCCCGCTCACGGCACGCGGCTATCAGCGCCTCGCCCAGGGCATCCTCCAGGTTGATCACCGCCGTGCCGTCCTTCGGCAGCAATTCTTTGAACAACCTGGCTTTGGCCTCAAAATAAGCCTCCAGCGTACCGTGATAATCCAGATGATCCTGCGTCAGGTTGGTGAATGCTGCCGAAAATAGCCTCACCCCGTCAAGACGGTACTGATGCAGCCCATGGCTGGAAGCCTCCATCGCTACATGCTGCACCCCATGCCGCGCTAACGCCTGCAGGAGCTGGTGCAATGCCACGCTGCCCGGTGTGGTGTTGGCAATGGCCATATCCGTCAGCTCAACGGGCAGATTCCCCCCCCGAACCCCAACGGTACCGAAGGATGCCGCTTTTTTACCCTGCCATTCCCACAGGCTGCTGGTAAAATGCGCAACCGATGTCTTGCCGTCGGTTCCCGTCACCGCCGCAACATAATCCGGCTGCGGAGCATAGAAACGCGCGGCCAACTGAGCCAGCGCCATCCGTGGCTCATCGGCGGCCAGCAGGGTTACCCCGTCCGGCACCAGCGGAATGATATCCTCGATAACGTCCCGGTGCGCAAGAATAGCCACGGCCCCATAGCGAACGGCATCCCGGACATAATCCTGGCCTTTATGTGTACTGCCTGTCATGGCGGCAAACAGGGAACCAGGCCTTACCTGGCGTGAATCATCGGTCAGCCAAGCTATATCTGAGGTTGCGGAGCCTGGACGCGCTACATCAATGGCGATCCCCTCTACTAATTGTGGCAATAACATGCCTTAAACCCTATATATAGCATGATTCACTTATGCCCCAGCCAGCGCCGCGCGCAAGCAAAAATTAATGACACCCCTGCCATGCAACTGTTGCATTTATGCCACGAGCAGGGAGATTGTAGCCGCTTCCATGAGTAAATCCCATTTTTTTATGGTTTTTTAACTCCAGAAGGACAGATTGCGGCCATGGTCATGCCATAACCATGATATGAGGTAACCAATGCAACGTAACCTATTGAATACGCTGATGGCTGCTGCCCTGTGCAGCACTATTGCAGCATCCGCAGCCAACGCCCAGCTCATCACGCAGGACGTGGTTCGCACCAAAGACGGTCTCCCCGTTTACGACACCAACGGCGGCTGCGTCCGCACCAAGTGGGAAGGTGGCGATGCTAGCTGCGCCGACTCCCTCTCCCTGGAACAGCGCACCATTTATTTTGCTTTCGACTCCGCTAAGGTGGATGCCGTAGGCAAAGCGAAACTGGACCGCCTTTCCGGCCAAATCACCGGTAGCCGCAGCGTTCTCGGCGCTCGCATCGTTGGCTATGCTGACCCGATCGGCGATGCCAAATACAACCTGATGCTGTCCAAGCGTCGCGCTGAAGCCGTGGCTTACTACCTGGCTTCCAAAGGCGTTATCAACACCAGTGTGGCCGATGTTCGCGCCCTCGGTGAGAAAAGCGCCCGCGCTACCTGCCCGAAAAACCTGAAGCGCAAAGAGCGCATCGCGTGCCTGGCACCCGATCGCCGCGTGGAAGTGGAACTGGTTTACAGCAAATAGTTGTAACTCAGCTCGAATGCGAGGGCGCCCTTCGGGGCGCCCTTTTTTTATGCTTACGCAGCCAGGGCGGCATGGTAACAAATTGGCAATGCGCCTGGGTTACAATGACAATGGGAGAATGGCATGCTTGATAATTTCCTGAGCAGCAACGGCCGTACATCGCAAACCAGCGCTCACTGGGGGCTGGATAACATTGCCCCCATGCTCATGAACAAAGAAAATTACGACGGATTGCGCCGCCCTTACGAGAGTTTTGGCGAATGCATGCTCTTTTCCGAAGGTGGCGGCAAATCCTGCTATGCGGATTTCAAGGATAACCAGGCAGGGTTTGATCAGTTCGTAAAAGCCATGGAAGCCTATGGGTTTTTTGATAAGACTCATTGCAGGGCGGCCTTTCATCTGGCCTCCACCATGTTTCCGGAAGGCGACTTCTCCCAGTCCGCCGGTCAGGATGCCTTTGTCTATGTCTCGCCTGAGAAGCTTTACGTGGAATTTTTTGAAAACCCGCAGCCCATCATTTTTTTCGCCATGTTGCGCAAGGTAAATATGCTGAATGCCGACAGCGGCAAAGGAAACGCCCATGTCGCCACATGATGCCCTGACCACCATGCTGACCGAAATGGACAAGGCCGTGGACGCCTACGGCGCCATGCCGGATAAACAGGCCGTGACGGACAGGCTTTCCAGCCTTGCCCAGAACCTGCGCGGATTCTCGGCCGATGAAACATCTCCCGCCAACAATCCCGACTTCATGGATACGGCCAAACAGGCCTACCGTCAGCTTGCCCGCCTTGTTCACCCCGATGCCAATGGCAACTCCCCCGAGTCCCAGGAAACCATGGCGCAGGTAAACCTGGCCTATGGCGAATTGACAGCCCCTTCCCTCCCCGGCGGAATCGGCCAGGGCCAGGGCACCGGCCTGGGCACACCGGGCATGGATCCCTCCATGCAACAGGATAACAGCCCGTCCATGCCTCCCTTCAGCCCGGATGTAGAGCAGGATGCCACCACCGGCGACCGCGACTTCGGCATGGGCGGCTTCATGCACGGCGCGCTCAACGGGCTGGACCGGATGTTCCAGGGCATCAAACAAGGCGCAGCCACCGCCCATGATGGCCTGGGCGGCATCATCGATACGCTGGACAAAAACAGCAAAAAACCTCAGGACAGACATGCTATCCTGGGTAGTTTTGTGCAGGATATCGCCGACAAGGCGTTTGGAGCGGATGGCGGCTTCAATGGCCTGGGCGAAGCCGTCACCCGGCAATTGAACGACCGCCATGCGGAAAAACACGGCAAAAAACCGGCAGGAAAAACCGCCGAAACCGGCGATGCCCCCGATGCGGCGCCCAAACCCGCTGCGAAAACCGACCATGAAGCCTCCGCCACCATGCGCGCCTCGGCCAAATTATCCAAAAACATCGGCAACCTGACATCCGGCCTTGTCACGACCTTTGGCGGAAACACCGCCGATACCAAAAAAACGGTGCAAACCATCAATCAGGCATCGGGGCTGGTGGCCGAAGGCCTGAACCTTGCGGCCAACGTCAACGATTTGAAGCAATCCGCCAAAGGCATCAGCAGCATCCTCAAAAAATCCGCCGCCGCAACGGGCGACAAAACAACCGAACAAGTGGCACAGGTGGCAGGCGACGGCGTGGAAATAGCCGGTGAAGCCGCCCAATCCGCCATCGCACATGGAGATATTGTTCATGGCGCAACGGCTGGTGTCGGAGCAACCTTGAAAAAAATGAAGGTTAATGGGAACTTAGTAGACGCCAGCACGGGGCTTGCCAACATTGCAGCAGATGTAACCGATCTGCGGGTCGACCAGCTGGCGGGCGATGTGATTCAAACCGCCGAAAGCGGGGCCAAACTTGCCCAGGAACTCCCCATCGTCGGCGGCCTTTTCAAAGCAGCCGACAAGGTGCTGGGCTTCACCAAAAGCCTGGATAGCGCCGCCAAATTCCTGCAGGATCCCGTGGGCAACACGGTCAATGCCGTCAAGAATGTCGCCAATACCCTTCAAAACACCGTGACCAGTGCGGCGGATTTCCTCTCCAACCCCTTTGGCCTGTTAGGCGGCCAGAAAAAGGAAGGGAAAGAGGAAAAAGACGAGAGTGCCCAGCTTCTTCAGAAAGAAGAGAACAAGAAAAAACAAACCAGCATGGCCGCCGGGCATGGCGCCGCCATGGTCGCGGCTGACCTGAAGGCCGATGCCCAGGAAGCCGCCATGGAAGCCAAATTGCTTCCCGCCGGGCAAGGCGCCAACGCGCCGCAACTTGGCTCGGGCATGCCGCAAGTGGCCGGACTACTCGGCCCGGGCGACGCCATTGCCGTCACACCGGAGGATAACAGCCTGGCTGGCCAGCTCTTCGCCAAATTCGGCCAGCAGGAACAAGCTCCGGAAGGTTCTCTGCTTGAAGATGTTAACATGAATAGCGTCACGGTAAAAGCAGGCGCCCCGACCACCCCTGAAGCCATGCAGAAAAAGAATGAAAATGCGGCCACTAAGGCCAACATGGCCGCGCTCACCAGCGCCAGGAACGATGGAAATCCCTTTACCTGATAGCTACGCTGCTTAAGCCGCCTCGCCCTTCAACCGGCGCACCACCTTCTCCCGCCCGATCATCGGCAGCATGTTGCCCAGCTCCGGCCCGTGCTCACGGCCCGTCAGCGCCAGACGCAGCGGCATGAACAACTCCTTGCCCTTACGGCCCGTGCTTTGGGAGAGGCTCTGCGTCCATTCCTTCCAGGTCTGCTGGTTCCAGTCATTGGCGGGCAGCAGCTCGGCGGCTTGGGCGGTGAAGCCCGCATCGGCAATCACCGGCTTCAGCGGCTGGCGGCACACCTGCCACCATTCCGCCACTTCCGCCACTGTCTGGATGTTTGTGCGTACGGTCAGCCAGAAGGCCTCATCCACCTCGGCAAGCCCAAGCTCACCCAGGCGCGGCTTCACCTCGGCATAGGAGAAATGCGACACGATTTTGCCATTCAGGCGCCACAATTCCTTTTCATCGTAATTCGCGGGTGCGCGGCCAAAATGCTTGATGTCGAAATGCTCCACCAGCTCGGCCAGCGTCATGCGCGGCTCCACCGGTGCGGACGTGCCCAGACGCGCCAGCAGGCTACAGATGGACATGGCCTCAATGCCCTTGGCCTTCAACCCGCGCACGTCAAACCCGCCATCGCGTTTGGACATGCCGCCCTCGGCCGTCTTGATCAGCGCCAGGTGGGCCATCTGTGGCGGCTTAGCGCCCAGCGCTTCAAACAGCTGAATCTGCGCTGCACTGTTGGTCACATGGTCTTCACCGCGGATGATATGCGTGATGCTCAGTTCGGCATCATCCACCACGGATGACATGGTGTAGGTCGGCTTGCCGTCGGCGCGCAGCAGAATGGGATCGCCCAGATGGTCGGCATCGAAGCTGCTGCTGCCGCGCACAAGATCATCCCAGGTGATTTTGCCCGGCACCAGCTTGAAGCGCCAGTGCGGCACGCGACCTTCGGCTTCCAGCTTTGCCCGGTCGGCATCGCTCAGCTTCAGCGCGGCACGGTCATAAATCGGCGGCTTGCCGCTGCTGAGCTGGAATTTGCGCTTGGTCTCCAGTTCTTCCTGCGTCTCGTAGCAGGGGTAAAGACGGCTCGTGGCAATCAGATGCTGCTTGGCCTTCTCATAATTTTCGTAGCGGTCGCTCTGGCGGGCGAAACTGTCCCAGGTGAGGCCGAGCCATTTCATATCCTCGAAAATGGCTTCCTCATATTCCTTGGTCGATCGTTCCTCGTCCGTATCGTCCGAACGCAGCAAAAACTCACCACCCAGTTTTTTGGTAAACAGCCAGTTCACCAGCGCGGTGCGCACATTGCCGATATGCAGATAGCCGGTCGGGCTGGGGGCAAAACGTACTTTGGTCATAAAACGTCCGGAAAATTAGGTAAAACCGTGTCTAACCTAGGAGATACCCATTGGCAATGGGATAGCGCCGGTCCCGCCCGAAGGCCATGCGGGTGATCTTTGTCCCGGGCGCGGCTTGGCGGCGCTTGTATTCGGACAAATAAAGCATTCGTTCCACCCGCTTCACCGTTGCCGCATCCATGCCCGGCAACCCTGCCGCAACAATGGTTTCCGCACTCTCCTGCCGCTCAATCAGCCGCTCCAGGATGCCGTCCAGCACCTCATAGGGCGGCAGACTGTCCTGGTCCTTCTGCCCGGGCCGGAGTTCCGCCGTCGGCGCCTTGGTGAGGATGGCATCCGGTATCACCGGCCCCTTCGGCCCGGCAAAACCAGGCGCAATATGCGCGTTCCGCCACCGGCACAGCGCATAAACCATCATCTTGTAGATATCCTTGAGCGGATTGAACGCCCCGTTCATATCGCCATACAACGTGGCATAGCCGGTGGCCATTTCCGACTTGTTCCCCGTGGAAAGCAGCAGACTACCCCGCTTGTTGGAAAGCGCCATCAGCGTAACACCCCGAATACGCGACTGGATATTTTCTTCCGTCACATCCGCTGCCAACCCCTTGAACGGCATATGCAGCATGCCGGAGAAGGCCTCCACCGCCGGAATGATGGGAATCGTTTCAAGCCCAATGCCCAGCGCCCTGGCGCAGGTGGTGGCATCCTCCTTGCTTTCATCGGATGTATAGCGCGAAGGCAGCATTACCCCGCTCACCCTCTGCGCTCCCAGAGCATCCGTGGCGATCGCAGCCACCAGGGCGGAATCCACTCCGCCGGAAAGCCCCAGCACCACGTTGGAAAACCCGGTTTTCCGCACATAATCGCGTAACCCCGTGACCAGGGCGCGGTAGATCGCCTCCGCATCTTCCAGCTCAGGGGCCATGGTCCCTTTACTAGGAATCAGTCGCTCATCCCGCAGGTCGAAATGCACCCTCTCCTGCGCTTCCTCGAATGCAGGCAGCTGCATCACTACCTCTCCGTCCGCATTCATAACGAAGGAGCGCCCGTCAAACACCAGGTCATCCTGCCCGCCCACTTGGTTTACATACACCATGGGCACACCGGTCAGCTTCACCGCCCGCCGCGCGACATCCAGCCTTTCCGCATGTTTGGGCAAATCGAACGGAGATCCGTTAATGACGATCAGCAAGTGCGGTTTTTGCCGTGCCACATGGCGCACCGTTGCCTCGTCCCACACATCCTGGCACACCAGCACGCCTGCGCGCAGGCCTTGAAATTCCATTATCTCGGGCTTCGGCCCTGGTTCAAAATGGCGCATTTCATCAAACACACCAAAATTCGGCAGCGCGTGCTTATGAAAATGACGGGTGATGCTTCCCTTTTCCATCCATAGCGCGCTGTTATAGCGTTTCGCCCCCGCCATCCATAGCCCGCCCGTCAGCAGGGGTGTGCCTTTCACATGTCTGGCCAGTGCGGCCGACTCCATCACCGCGCTTTGCTGAAATGCCCCACGCAGCACAAGATCTTCCAGCGGGTAGCCGGTCAGCGCCATTTCACTGGTCACCGCCAGGTCCGCTCCGGCGGTTAATGCCTGTTCATAAGCAGCCACCAGCATCGCCCGGTTGGCCGCAAGCCTGCCCACATATGGGTTGCGCTGAATAAGAGCAATGGAAAGCGTTTGTTTCATTACGGATTTTTAATGTAAAAGCGCCATGGAATAATCGAAAAACTATCCCCCAGCGGCGAGAAAAGATTGATGAGACTGGCCGCTTAACTTAGTATGCCGCTCCTTACGTTCAATCAAGCAAAGGAAGAAACCATGCTTCGCCAAACGATTTCCATGCTCGCGCTTGCTGCGACATTGGCCCTGCCCATCGCTGCCCATGCAGGCAGCACTAACGATGCCGTGTCGGATGCATTTGGCGGACGCGTGATTGACGCGCGCGGCAACTGCGTACGCACCAAATGGGACAACCCCAACGATGTGTGCGGCGCCACGGCTCCTAAAATCGAGAAAGTGGAAACCGTGCAGAAAAAAGTGGTTGTGGAAGCCCCGACCAAGGAACTGCG
Source organism: bacterium (assembly GCA_016124905.1). Taxonomy (NCBI): domain Bacteria; species bacterium. Next base: position 46,600 of record WGMV01000010.1, on the reverse strand, counting down.
CAAGGGCGACCTGACGGTGTACTTTGATTTCGATAAATCCAACCTGACCGGCGAATCCACCGGCAAGCTCGACCGCCTGGCCGACCTGCTGAAACAGGACGTGACGGTAAAAGGCGCAAAAATTGTTGGCTACACCGATTCCATCGGCAAGGACAGCTACAACCAGAAACTCTCCGAGAAACGCGCCAAAGTGGTGGAAGATTACATCCACAAGCGGGGCTACCTGGGCGAAACCACCCCGGAAGTCCGTGCCTTCGGCCCGCAAAACCCGGTTGCCAACTGCGATGGCATCAAGAAACGCAAAGAGCTGATCGAGTGCAAAGCACCGGATCGCCGCGTGGAAATCGAAATCCAATACGTTCAGTAACCTGAACCGATTGGAAAAAGGAAAGGCCGCCCCTCGGGGCGGCCTTTTTTATTTAGTGACTTCCGCAAGAGACGCAATCAGACAAATACCTATATGGACTGCGTCAATTTAGGCACCGCATCGAACAGATCCGCCACCAGCCCGTAATCCGCCACTTCAAAAATCGGCGCATTCTCATCCTTGTTGATGGCCACGATCACCTTGCTGTCCTTCATCCCGGCCAGATGCTGAATGGCACCGGAAATACCTACCGCTACATAAAGCTCGGGCGCAACCACCTTGCCCGTTTGCCCCACCTGCCAGTCATTGGGCGCATAGCCCGCATCCACCGCCGCGCGCGAGGCGCCGATGGCCGCCCCCAGCTTATCGGCTAATGCCTCAATCAGCGCAAAATTCTCGCGGCTTCCCATCGCCCGCCCGCCGGATACCACCCGGCCGGCATTGGTCAACTCCGGCCGTTCGGATTTGGTTGCTTCCAGCTTGATGAAGCGTGACAGGCCCGTTGCGGCAGGCGCCGTCACCGCTTCCACCGGCGCAGGCGCGGCAGCAGGCTTTGCCGCCTCAAATGCCGTCTTGCGCACAGACATCACCACCACCTTATCTTTCGTCTGGACCGTGGCAATCGCATTGCCCGCATAAATGGGCCGCTTGAAGGTGGTGCCGTCAATCACGGCAATCGCATCGGAGATCATCGCCACATCCAAAAGCGCCGCCACGCGCGGCAGGATATTCTTGCCGAAGCTCGTGGCCGTTGCCAGCACATAGCCGTAATTCGCAGCAATGCCCATAATGACGCCGGTCACATCTTCCGCGCCCTGCGCGGCCAGATGCGGCGCATCCGCAAGCAGCACTTTGGTGACGCCATTCAGGCTGCCGGCTTGCTTGGCCACGGCATCCACGCCGCTGCCCACCACCAGCACATGCGCCTTCTGCTTCAGCTCGGACGCCGCGCTGACCGCATGCGCCGTAGCCGGGGAAAGCTGCTTGCCGTCATGTTCGGCCAGAATCAGAATATCGCCCATAATCTCTCCTAGATAACCTTGGCTTCGTTGCGCAGCTTGGCGACCAGCTCTTCCACGCTGGCCACCTTCACGCCACCCTTGCGCTTGGCGGGCTCCTCCACCTTCAGCGTGGCAATGCGCGGGGCCACATCCACGCCCAGGCTCTCCGGCGTGATGGTGGCCATCGGCTTGGCGCGCGCTTTCATGATGTTGGGCAGCGCCGCATAGCGCGGCTCGTTCAAACGCAAGTCGGTAGTGATCACCGCGGGCAGCTTCACACCGATGGTCTCCAGTCCGCCATCCACTTCACGCGTCACCACGGCCTCGCCGCCTTCCAATGCAACGGCGGAGGCGAATGTCGCCTGCGGCCAACCCAGCAGCGCGGCCAGCATCTGGCCCGTCTGGTTGCAGTCATCATCGATCGCCTGCTTGCCCATGATCACGAGTTGCGGCGCCTCCTGCGCCACCAGCTTGGCCAGCATCTTGGCCACAGCCAGCGGCTGCAGTTCGATATCCGTCTGCACCAGGATGCCGCGATCCGCACCCAGCGCCATTGCGGTGCGGATGGTTTCCTGGCTGGCCGCCACACCCATGCTCACCACCACCACTTCGGTGGCCACGCCCTTCTCCTTCAGGCGCACCGCTTCTTCCACGGCAATCTCGTCAAAGGGGTTCATGGCCATTTTCGTGTTGGCCAGGTCCACGCCGCTCTGGTCGGCCTTCACCCGCACACGCACATTGTAATCTATCACCCGTTTGACCGGCACCAGCAGCTTCATGGCATCATCCAAGTCTATTGAAACACGGTGGTTAATATAGCCGGGTTGAATAGGTTGGTTCCAGTTCAAATCGCCATCACTTGTGGTTGCACGAGGCCAAAACCACCATTACTGTGCATAAAGACCTGTAGCGCAAAGGTTTTGAATGAAGCTCGTCACGAAAGACAGTGAAATCAAACTGGTGGAATTCCTTAATTCCATCGCGGGCGATCTCGCCAGCTGGCGCTCCGTCCATCTTCGTTTTTCCGAGTTGCTGGAGCATCACCGCAACGATTACCAGACCAAAATCGCCATCAATGTCGTTCAGGATTATGTCAAAGATGGCGAAGGCTCCATTTTCATTCTGAAGGACCGGGACATCGTGCTGCTTTGCAAGGGCATCACCAAATCCCAGCTGGAGAAAATGATTTTCCGCCTGCGCTATCTCTACACGGACGACCCCCTGGCCTACGATACCGAAGGTTCCGAGAACCCGAATTTCAGTTCCATTCACGACCTCTCCCTTGGCGACGATGCTCTGGTGGAAATTGCCCGGCGCAAAAAGAATGCTGCGGCCAACACCAATCCGGCCGTACCGGCGAAAACCGTCACCAAGCCGGGTGAGGAGGATATCCGCCCGCTCACGCCCTCGCGCCTTTCCTCCATCGAATCCGACATCCTCGCGGCCGATCTCAGCCGCGTCATGCGCCGCCAGCCCATTTGCGCGCTGGTTCCCGGCAAACCGGTGCGCCGCGTGTTCGATGAATTCTACATCAACATTCCGCACCTGCGGAAGCTCATCATGAGCAATGTGGACCTCACGGCCAACCGCAATCTGTTCGCCTACCTCACACAGATTCTCGACGGCAAGATGCTCGACATGCTGCGCAAACAGCCCGCCGCCTATTTCGATACGCCGCTCAGCCTCAACCTCAATGTCAGCAGTCTTCTGTCGGATAAATTCAGCGCCTTCGACGCCGCCATGAAACCGCAGCTGCGCGTCTCCGTCGTCATCGAAATTCAGGTGTCGGATGTATTCGCCGACATGCAGGGCTTCATTTTCGCCAAGGAAATGGTACAGAAAAAAGGTTATCGCGTGTGCCTCGATGGCCTGACCGATCTCAGCTTCACCCAGCTGGACCGCGCCGCCCTCGGTTTCGACCTTGCCAAACTCCAATGGAACAGCGCCATCAAAACCGGCATGCCCAAGGAGGAGCGCGAGCGCATCCTGCGCACAGCGGTGGAACGCTGCGGCCCCACGCGCCTCATCCTCTGCCGCTGCGACACGCGCGAAGCCGTGGAACACGGTCAGTCCATGGGCATCAGCCTGTTCCAGGGGCGTTATCTGGATACGCTGATCAACCCCGACAGCAAGGTGGTAAACTAAGCGGGAACACGTTCACCCGTTGCAATACCTTGTGCCCAAAGCGCCGTTTTCAATGTGGTACGGATGATGTGATAATCCGTCTCGGCCAGCACATGCGGCTTTGCATGGTAGGCAATTCCCATCCCCGCGGCCTTCAACATCGGCAGATCGTTGGCGCCGTCGCCGAGCGCCATCACGTCTTCGGGCCCAATGCCAAGCTTTTCGCACCATTCCAGCATTGTTTGCAGCTTGGCATCCGCTCCCAATATGGGTTCCTTCACCCTGCCGGTGAGCGCGCCATTCTCTATCTCCAGCACATTGCTGAAATGCGCCTGAAACCCTAGAAGTTTAGCCACACGTTCGGTAAAAAAGGTGAACCCTCCGGACACTAGCACGCTCGGCACCTTCATGTCGTTCATGGCGTCAATCAGTTCCGATGCACCGGCCATGGCGGTGATGCGTTCCGCCCATACAGCTTCCAGCTTCTCAAGCGGCAGCCCTTTCAACAGCCCCACACGCTCCTTAAGGGCCGCCTCAAAATTCAGCTCCCCGCGCATGGCGCGTTCGGTGATGGCCGATATCTGTGGTTTGATATGCAGCATATCCGCCATTTCATCGATGCATTCCTGCATGATCATGGTGGAATCCATGTCGCTCACCAACAGCTTCTTCAAACGGCCTTTCTGCGGCACCAGCAGCGCGTCGCATGCATGTTTCTCTGATAATGCGGCCAGCCTGGCACGCAACGCAGCGGCATCCCTCACGCTCAGGTCCAGCTCATAGGCCTGTGGTTCTTCCAGCCAGCGCTGCCCGTGCAACACGGCCTGCTCGTCACGGCACAGGTTCAATGCATCATGAATGGCGGGTTCGGGCGCTTGCGTAAAGGCCAGAACCAGGGCGTAGCGATCTTCGTGATTGCTTGCAGGCATGAGTGATCCTATGGGATAGGGTGATTAACCATATCGGCATCCTTCCGGCAATGGCCAAAAACCCCATCCTCATCCTCACCGGCCCGACCGCGAGCGGAAAATCCGCCCTCGCGCTGGCCGTGGCGGGGGGGTATCGCGGTGCGGTCATTAATGCCGACAGCCAGCAGGTCTACAAGGATCTGCGCGTGCTTTCCGCCCGCCCGCCGGAACGCGACACCGCCCTCGTACCCCACCACCTCTACGGCCATATCGACGGCGCTGCCAATTACTCCACCGGCGACTGGCTGCGCGAACTCACCCATGTGCTGGAAGCCTGCTGGGCACAGGGCGTGCTGCCCATCGTCACCGGCGGCACGGGGCTTTACATCAAGGCCCTGATGCATGGCATGGCCGAAATGCCCGCCGCGCCAATGGAACTCCGCCAAAAGGGCTATGCCCTGCTGGAACGGATAGGGCTGCCCGCCTTTGCCGAAACCCTGCTCAAACGGGACCCGCTGCTGGAAGGCACCATCGACACCCAGAACCCTCAGCGCCTCATGCGCGCGTGGGAAATGCTGGAACTGACCGGCCAGTCCATCCGCATATGGCAAAAAAACACGGCCCTTCCCTTTCCGGAGGCCACAATCCTGGCCTATGCCCTCATGCCGCTTCGGCCGAAACTGTACAAAAGCATCGATGACCGGGTGCATGACATGGTGCGCGACGGCGCCCTGGAAGAGGTGAAACACCTGATGAAACGTGGCCTTTCCGGCCATCTGCCGGTGATGAAAGGCCAGGGCGTGAGGGAATTTACCGCCCATCTGGCCGGGGAGCTGCCCCTGGAGGCCGCCATTACCGACACCCAGACCAACACCCGGCGTTACGCCAAGCGCCAATTGACCTGGCTGCGCAACCAGATTGAGGAAATCACCTGGCTTTCGCCCGAAATCGCCTGGGAAACCGTGCGTGAAGGCGCGGAGTCATTAAAAAATTAATAAATTTGCCATGCTTCTCTGCTATTTTGTATCCTCTTGAAATTCTAGCCAACGCGGTTCATGAGCACCAAACGCCCGACCCCACCGCCAGACGACATGCCGATTGCCGAGCGCATCGGCCGCCTGCGCGCGGGCCCCGGTCGGGAGATGCTGCCGGAACAAGCCTACACGAAACTGGCAACCGGCTGGAACACCCTGTCCAACATGGAGCAATTCTGCGCCAAGGCCAGCGATGCCGAGCTGAAACGCTCCGCCGGGGAAATCATGACGAAAATGCGGGCCGATCCCGGACAGGAAGGCCTGCAGATCGCCTGGCTCGCCATCTCGCGTGAATGGATTTTCCGCAAAACAGCCGACCGCCCTCGCCCCATCTATGCCAATGCCGAACAGATGCTCACCGCCCTCTGGCACATCCAGAGCAAGGAAGGCGTGCTGGCCGAGGTCAAAACCGGCGAAGGCAAGACCCTTATCTTCGCCCTGCTCGCTGGGTTAAAAGCGGCAGGCGGTCATAAGGTGGATGTCATGACCACCAGCCATTACCTCTCCGAGGAAGGCGCGCAGTTCTTCAACAGCATGTTCAACGATCTGGGGCTGCGGGCCAGCATCCCGCCCGGCGACGATGAACATGACCAGAACCGCCGCCGTGCGGGCTATGCGGGCGATGTGATCTACGCCCCGATCGACCGTGGCGTGTTCGACAGCCTGCTGGAACAATATTACGGCCAGCCCTCACGTGGCTTTCGTCCATACGATTCATTATTGCTGGACGAGGCCGATTACGCTCTGATGGACAGCCTGAGCAGCTACCGCATCTCCACCAGCAGCGCCCGGGAAAGCGACATCGCCTGGGTCTATTACAGCCTCAATCATTTCATCGAACGCTTCCCCGCCTCGGCAGAAGCGAACGAGGCATGGGCCCAGAAAGCCCGCCAATGGCTGCTGAACGAATCCCCCGAGCAGCGGGAAACCATTGCGGGCTGGGATGATTCCCTGCTGATGGAATGGCTGAACTCCGCCCATCGCGCCGGCCAGCTGGAAGAAGACCGCGACTATGTGGTGCAGCCCAGCCCGGCCTTCAGCAAGCCCGGCCGCCCCGCCTATCAGGCTGTGGTGGTGGACAAGGATAAAAGCGGCGAGTTGAAACAATCCTCTCGCTGGTCGCAGGGCGTTCACCAGTTCCTGCATGCGCGGCTTGGCTTCCCGGTGGAGGAGGAAGGCACCGCCGCTCCCTCCATGACGCTGGCCCAGTTCGTGCGGCAATATGCGGATTTCAACAGCATGACCGGCACCGCCGGCAACCGGGTGGAGTTGGAGGAAATGCACGCGCGTTTTCACCTCGCCCCGGTGTTCATTCCCCCGCACAACATCAGCAAACGGCAAGACCTGCCGACCCTCATCACCCAGGGCGGTGAAACAGGCTTCTTCTCCACCCTCACCGATCAGCTGGTGGAAATGGCCCGTCAGGGCCGCCCCTCGCTGGTGGCGCTGGAATCGATCGACGATGTCAACCGCTTTACAGCCCATCTCGCCCAGCAGGGCATGGACCATGTGAAACGGCTCGACGGCCTCACGCCTGAGCAGGAAAGCTCGGTTATTGCCGAGGCAGGCAAACCCGGCGCCATCACCCTTACCACCATCCTTGGCGGTCGTGGCATCGACATCAAACCGACCAGGGAGGTGCTGGACGCGGGCGGCCTCCATGTCATACCCGCCCTGCTGCCCGCTTCCGGGCGCGTGCAATGGCAGCTGCGCGGCCGTGCAGGAAGGCAAGGCGCGCCGGGCTCCTCGCAGATGATCGTCAATGGCGACAGGCTGGGCCTTTCCTCCACCCCCACGCCCGATATCGCCGATCAGCTCATCGAAGGCTATCAGAACCACCGCATCGAGAGCGACTCGCTCCAGCGCTTCAAGCAGGATTTCGAAGCCGATGTCATGCAGCGTTACCAGCAGGAATTCCTCACTTTCGTGCAGGCCTTCCAAAGCCTGGTGTATGAACGGCTTAAAAACAACATCGACATCCTCAATAAAAATGTCGAATTCAAGGGGCTGGCCAGGGATGCCCTCAGCGGCGCGCCGGGCTTTCTGGCTTCGCTCGCCTTCAATCGCGAACGGCTGATCGTGGATATTTTTGAAAAAGTCGGCCTGCCATTGTTGCAGGCATCTCTCGGCGTGTTCCAGCGGGTGCGTGGCAATGCTGAGGAAAAAAGCAAACAGATCGAACGTGGCTATAAAATCTTTTACGCCTTCGCCAATGCCGCCACGGCGGAATGGGACCAGTTTGACGACAAAGCCCGCCGCGTGATGGATCACCACTTCCAGGAAACCATCGCCCAGCATAAACAGGGCAACTACCGTGAGGTGCTGAACCACCTGAAAGGCAATATCGGCCATGAGGTGGAACCCCTCTGGCTGGAACGGCGCGAACGCATGCTGGCCGGCATGAACGACATCGCCGTCAAGGTCGGCCTGCAACCCCTGCCCTTGGAAGAAGTATTGAGCGTGCACCTGGAAAAGCCCTTGTCGCTGGATGAGCTGAAACAGCATGACAACCAGCTTGTGCGCGCCGCCGAACACGCCTTCGGCGAGGGGCTGGATAATTTCATCCAGCGCATATCTGGCCAGGCCAATGGCCAGCAGCATAGCACGGGAAAATAATCACTCCGAATCCGACGGAAAACTCTCCGTTTCCCGCATCACCCAATCCGCAAACACCGGCAAGGCCGCATAGGTGGACACGCACACCAGCGCAGGCACATCATGCGGATGGTCCTCCTCAAATAGGGTCTCGATCTCCGACCACTTGGCCGCGGTGCTTTTGGTGACCATGATCACCTCCTGCTCCTCTTCCATCTTCCCTTCCCAGCGATAGATGGACGCAGCCCCCGGCAATAGGTTGACGCAGGCGGCCAGCTTGCGCTCCACCAGCATGCGCGCCATGCGTTTGGCATCCTCCATGGTTGGAAACGTGGCATAGATAAGGCGCAGCATGGCATTCCCCGGTAATGGTTTGCTCGGATATAAAAAAAGCGGATTTACCGTCCGGTAAACCCGCTTTCATCTTTACCCCAAGCCCTAGAACGGAATATCGTCGTCCAGCGCTTCGGCCATGGCAGGCTGCGGCTGGCGGCTGGGCGCGGAGGACGGTGCGCTGTAAGAGGAGCCGCTGCCGTAATCATTGTCGCGCTCGCCTTCGCCACGGCGGGAATCCAGCATCGTCAGCGTGGCGTTGAAGCCCTGCAGTACCACCTCGGTGGAATAACGTTCCATTCCGCCCTGGTCGGTCCATTTGCGCGTTTGCAGCGCGCCTTCGATATACACTTTCGCGCCCTTGCGCAGGTAGTTTTTGGCGATATTCACCAGTGCATCGTTGAAGATCACCACGCGGTGCCACTCGGTACGTTCCTTACGCTCGCCCGAGTTGCGGTCCTTCCAGGATTCGGACGTGGCAATGGCCAGATTGGCGATTTCCTTGCCGTCCTGTGTGGAACGAATTTCCGGGTCACGCCCGAGATTGCCGACCAGAATCACTTTATTTACGCTGCCTGCCATCACTCACTCCATGCTAATCGGCTTAACGGTAAACTTTGTGTTAATTTAGCGGACTGCCATGGAAAGGCAAAGGGGATTTTAACGGCTCAGGCAAACCTTTGCTGGGCTTCCGCCCGCGCCTGCTCCAGCGCCATAGGGATGGTAATGCGGCAGGATATCTGCTCGGGGCTTCTCAAAGCCGCCTCGCCGAATGTACTCAAAAGAATATCGTCACGTTCGGTTCGCAGGGATTCAAACTCCGTAAAAGTACCTGCCGTTCGTTCAAATCGCCGACGCGCCTGCATGCGGGAAGGCTCCGGATTATCCGTATCAAAAATAAAATGGGCGTCATGATATACACTGGCGAAATCATCAAAACGTGCATGTTCCTCTGCGATATAATCCGCGAGGCTCAGTCCGCCCACATCAATATCTTCCGGATAAATGCCGCAGGCCTCAGCAAAAGCGCCAAGGAACAGGAATACCAGCGGTTCGCCGTAAGCACCCTCAATGAAGCGCTGCGCTCTTTCCGTAATCTGTTCGGGCATGTCCCCGCCAAGCCCGGTCTGAAGCCATGTATCACGCAGGTTTTCACATGCGGCATGAAAATAATAGTCCCATTGCGCGGCAAGCGAGGCAATCGCCTGTTTTAAACGATCCTCTGAAAACCCGCTCGCCGTTTCCAGCGCCTCATTCAGAGATTGCGGAACACCCTCCAGATGAAAAAGCCCCTGCATATCGGCAATGGTTTTGGTTACCTCCTTGATCGGCAGCACGGAACAGGGAACCGCGCCCACCATCGGCACGAACTCGCGCCAGGTGTTGAACATGGGTTTGAAGTGATGTTCCCAGACATCCTGCGATAAAAGACTCATGGCTTCCTCCGGGGAGGAACCTTAAGGAAAAAATGTGACATTTTGACGCTTATGCGTCCATCGGCTCTGGAAAAGCGGCGTCAATCAACGCCTTGGTATAAACATATTTCGGCTTGGCAAAAAGTTTGCCCATCGGCGCATCCTCCACCACCTTGCCGTCTTTCATCACCATCACCCGGTGGCAAAGCGCCTTGATGACGCGAAGATCATGGCTGATAAACAGATAGGAAAGGCCATATTTGCCCTGAAGCCTGCGAAACAGGTCCACCATCTGCATCTGCGTGGCGGCATCCAGCGCGGAGGTCGGCTCATCCAGCACCAGCAGCTTGGGTTTGAGGATAAGCGCCCGCACCAGCGCGATGCGCTGCCGCTGCCCGCCGGAAAACTCATGCGGGTGCCGCTCGAGTATATCGCCGTTCAATCCCACTTCCTTCAGCAGCGCGGCCGCCATTTCCTGCCGCTGGGCATCATCTGCCCCAATGCCGTGCAGCCTGGCTCCTTCCAGGATAATATCCCCCACCGTCATGCGGGGGTTCATGCTGCCATAGGGGTCCTGAAACACCAGCTGTAGCTGGCGGCGCATGGCCCGCAACTCCCCGGCAGGCAGGTTATCCAGCCGGCGCCCGATGAAACTCACCGGCCCGCTGGAAGGCACCAGGCGCAGCAAAGCCATCGCCAGCATGCTTTTGCCCGAACCGCTCTCCCCCACCAGCCCAAGCGCCTCGCCCGGCTGGATGGAAACCCGCGCGCCATCCACGGCAATCAGCTCATCGATGGTTTTACCCCACAGGTTCTTGCGGCGCGAAAATTTCACCTCAATCGGCCCGGCCATCAGCAGTGGCGCACCGCTCTCATCCACGATGTTGAAGTTCTCGCCCTTGGGCGCCGCCGCCAGCAGCAGTTTCGTGTAGGCATGCTTGGGCTTGGCAAACAGGGTCGCCACGCTTGCGCGTTCCACCACCTCGCCATCCTTCATCACGGCCACGTCATCCGCGTAACGCCGCACCAGCCCCAGATCGTGCGTGATCAGCATCAGCGCCATGCCGTATTTCTGCTGAAGCTCCTTGAGCAATGCCAGTATCTGCGCCTGCACCGTCACATCCAGCGCCGTGGTCGGCTCGTCGGCAATCAGCAATTGCGGGCGGTTGGCAATGGCCATGGCAATCATCACCCGCTGGCGCTGCCCGCCGGACAATTCATAAGGATAAGCCCCCAGCCGCTCCGTTAATGCATCCAGCCCGACTTCCTTCAACAGGTTGATGACCTCGCGCTTCACCTGCTCTCGTGTGTAACGGTGGTGAACGAGCAGCGCTTCGCCGATCTGCCTGCCGATGCTGTGCAGCGGGTTAAGCGCCGTCATCGGCTCCTGGAAAATCATGGCCATCTGTTTGCCGCGCATCAGCCGTTTTTCACCTTCCGGCATGCCCACCAGCTCATGCCCGTCAAAGCGAATGCTGCTTTCCGCATCTATCTGCATCGATGCAGGCTGCAGCCCCATGATGCTGAGCGCGGTCAGGCTCTTGCCTGATCCGCTTTCACCCACCAACGCCAGCGTGCTGCCCTTCTTGATGCTGAGGCTGGCCGATGTGATCAGCTCCTGGCTTCCATAGCGAAGGGTGAGGTCTTTTATCTCCAGCAGCGGCATGGCTATGCACCCCGCTTGCGGTGAGGATCCAGCGCGTCACGCAACGCCTCGCCGATGAACACCAGCAGGCTCAGCAACACGGCCATGACGATAAAACCGGTCAGCCCCAGCCATGAGGCCTGAAGATTATTTTTGCCCTGCGCCAGCAATTCACCCAGCGATGCCGAGCCCGGCGGCAGACCGAAACCGAGGAAATCCAGCGCCGTTAACGTGGTGATGGCCCCGCACAGCATGAAGGGCAGCATGGTGACCGTGGCCACCAGCGCATTCGGCAGCACATGGCGGAACATGATGGTGCGCTCGCGCACGCCAAGCGCCCGCGCCGCGCGCACATAATCGAAATTGCGCGCGCGCAGCACCTCCGCACGCACCAACCCGGCAATGCCCATCCAGCTGAACAGCAGCATCAGCAGCAGAAGCCAGCTCACCGTGGGCTGCACCAGGCTCGCCAGAATCAACAGCAGGTAGAGGATCGGCATGCCTGACCATATCTCAATCAACCGCTGCGCGACCAGGTCCACCCATCCGCCGAAAAATCCTTGCACCGCGCCGAGGAAAATGCCGATCACCAGCGTTGCCGCCGTCAAGGCGAGACCGAACAGGATGGACACCCTCAGCCCGTACAGCAGCCGCGCCAGTACATCACGCCCCTGGTCGTCCGTGCCCAGCCAGTTCTCCCACGAAGGCGGCGTGGGCGCAGGCGCGCCGAGGTTCCAGTTGATGCTGTCATAACGGTAGTGAATGGGCGGCCAGATCATCCAGCCCTCATCCTTGATCAGCTTCTGCACCGCCGGGTCGCGGTAATCGGCGGGCGTCTCGAACACGCCGCCGAAATCCGTTTCCGGATAATCCCATAGAATCGGCATATAAAAATGCCCATGGCTATACGCAACAATCGGCCTGTCATTGGCGACGATATCCGCAAACAGCGTGAACAGAAACAAAATCAGAAAAATCCATAGGCTGTACCACCCGCGCCTGTTAGCGCGAAACTGGAAAAAACGTCGGCGTGTCACGGCGGATAACATGCCTACCCTCGCCTTTCGAAATCAATGCGCGGGTCAACCCATCGATAGGTCAGGTCACCGATAAGCCCAACAATCAACCCAAGAAACGTGAAAATATACAAGGTGCCGAACATCACCGGATAATCCCGCTGCATCGCCGCCTCAAACCCGAGCAGGCCCAATCCATCGAGCGAGAAGATCACCTCGATCAGCAAAGCGCCGGTAAACAGCGCGCCCAGAAATGCGGCGGGCAACCCCGATATCACCAGCAGCATGGCGTTGCGGAACACATGCCCCCACAGCACCCGCCCTTCGCTTAAACCTTTGGCGCGCGCGGTAAGCACATATTGCTTGCGAACCTCGTCCAGAAAGCTGTTTTTGGTCAGCATGGCAAGGCTGGCAAACCCGCCCATCACCATCGCCAGCACCGGCAGGGCGATATGCCAGAAATAATCCAGTATGCGCGCAGGCCAGGCAAGGTCGTGCCAGTTTTCCGATACCAGCCCGCGCAAGGGAAACCAGTCCAGATAGCTGCCGCCGGCGAACAGCACCACCAGCGCCACGGCAAACAGGAAGGAAGGCACCGCGTAACAGACGGTGAGCATCACGCTGGTGGCCACATCAAACCGCGAACCGTCACGCACGGCCTTGGCAATGCCAAGCGGCACGGCAATCAGGTAGATCAGCAGAGTGGACCATAACCCGAGAGAGATGGACACGGGCAGACGCTGAACGATCAGTTCGCTCACGCGGGCGGAACGAAAAAAACTCTCGCCGAAATCAAACATTGCATACTGCTTGAGCATCTGGAGAAACCGCTCCGGCGCGGGCTTATCAAAACCATAGAGCTTTCGTATCTGCGCCAGCAGCTCAGGGTCGAGCCCCTGCGCGCCGCGGTTGGCATCCTGCCCGCCCTGCACGGGCATATCGGCCCCGCCGGAAGTCACACGCTCCAGTACGCCGTTTCCGTGGCCGAAGCCCCCCTTCTTGATCTGCGAGATCATCTGGTCCACCGGCCCGCCCGGCACGGCCTGCACCACCGCGAAGTTCAGCAGCATGATGCCCAGCAAAGTGGGTATCATCAGCAGCACACGTTTGAGCAGGTAATTCCAGATCATGCGGCGACCATAACCTACTCCCCCTCAAATGGGTAGAGGAAGAACAAGATTGCCAAACAGCAAGCGGCTGTGCTAGCAGTTTGCGGATTGCAAAAAATTCAGGGGCTTCACATGTCACGATTGTTGGTGAAAAAATCCGTTGCTGCCATCCAGGCGGAAGGCAAGAGCAACCACCTCAAGCGTTCATTAGGCCCATTCAACCTCATCTCTCTCGGCATCGGCGCCATCATCGGCGCAGGTATCTTCGTCATCACCGGCACCGCCGCGGCTGAGCATGCAGGCCCCGCCATCGTGCTTGCCTTCATCCTTGCGGGCATCGCCTGCGCCTTTACCGGCCTCTGCTATGCGGAGCTTTCCTCCGTGCTGCCCGTTTCCGGCAGCGCCTACACCTATGCCTATGCCACGCTCGGGGAGTTGATGGCCTGGTTCATGGGGTTATTACTGCTGCTTGAATACGGCCTTTCGGCTTCCACGGTGGCGGTAGGCTGGAGCGGCTATTTCGTCAGCCTTATGGAAAGCATGCACATCATGATACCCCCGGAATGGGCACATGCGACCTATGGCGGCGCGGTTACCCTGGCCGATGGCAGCACCGTTGAGCCCATCTTCAACCTGCCTGCCTTCTGCATTGCCATGCTGGTGGCCATCCTGCTCACCATCGGCGTAAAGGAATCCGCCAACGTCAACAACATCATCGTAGCCATCAAACTGGCCGTGATCCTGCTCTTCGTTGGCTTCGGCGTCTTTCATATAGACACGGCAAACTGGACCCCCTTCATCCCGCCGGAAATCTCCGAGGGTAAATTCGGTTATTCAGGCATCCTCGCCGCGGCTGGCATGATCTTCTTTGCCTATATTGGTTTCGAGGCTGTCTCTACCGCTGCTCAGGAAGCTAAGAACCCGCAGCGTGATATGCCGATCGGCATCCTCGGCTCGCTGGTCATCTGCACCATCCTTTACATCATTGTGTCCGCAGTCCTCACCGGCATCGTGCATTACAGCAAGCTGAACGTGCCCGATCCCATGGCCATCGGCGTGGATGCCATGAACCTGCCCTGGCTCTCTTTCCTGGTAAAAATCGGCGCCATTACCGGCCTCAGCTCGGTAATCCTGGTGGTGATGTATGGCCAGACGCGCATCTTCTACATCATGTCGAGCGATGGGCTGCTGCCGAGCATCTTCTCCCGCATTCATCCCACCTTCAAAACACCGCACATTAACACCCTGCTGGTTGGCTTTCTCATCGGCACCGCCGCCGGTCTGACCCCCATCAGCACGCTGGGTCACTTGGTAAGCATGGGCACGCTGATGGCCTTCGCCGTTGTGTGCTTCAGCGTCATGTACCTGCGCAAGAAAGAGCCAAACCTGGTCCGCCCCTTCCGCACACCCGGCTACCCGCTGGTGCCGATTCTCGGTATCGTATTCTGCCTGTACCTGGTGTACGGCCTGCCGACGGAGATCTACAAGCTCATGGGCACCTGGCTGGCCATTGGCATGGTTTTCTACTTCTTCTATGGCTATAAAAACAGCAAAGTGGCCAAAGGCACTGCCGCGGCAGCGCCCAAGGTAGCTCCCGCATTGCCGCAGCACACCATGCCGCGCCCGCATACGCCTGCTCCCTACAACCCAACTCCCGCAGCGCCCTATAAGCCTGTGACGCAGCCGCCGGTAGCCCCGGCAGGCGCCGCAGCCACGGCCGTGGTCGTTTCCAAGCCGGTGGAAGCACCGAAGCCTGCCGCACCAGCGCCTGTCGCTGAAAAGAAACCTGCGCCGGCTGCCCCGGCAAAACCTGTAGCACCCGCCGCGAAAGGCAAACCGGCCAAACGGGCAACGGTGAAGAAAGTGACTCCGGCAAAAAAACCGGCTCCCGCCGCTAAAAAGCCCGCAGCAAAAGTTCCGGTTAAAAAAGCTGCTGTCAAAAAAGCTCCGGCAAAAAAGGCTCCCGTTAAAAAACCGGCTGCCAAAGCCAAACCGAAAAAGAAGTAACCCTCTGACGGTTTAAACGACAACGCCCGCTGCGCATGCAGCGGGCGTTTTTTATTGCGGCCATTCTACAGAATGAACTTGGACAGATCCATGTTGGAAGCCACATCTTCCAGCTTGCCGCTCACGTAATCCGCATCAATGACGATGGTCTCTCCATTGCGGTCGGCAGCGGTAAAGGCTATCTCCTCCACCAGCTTCTCCATAATGGTATGCAGCCTGCGCGCGCCGATATTCTCCACCTCGCGGTTCACCCGTGTAGCGATATCGGCAATGGCCTTGATCGCCTCGTCCTTGAAATCCAGCACCAGGCCTTCCGTTGCCATCAAGGCTACATACTGGCGAATAAGCGAAGCCTCCGGCTCTTTTAGGATGCGTACCATATCCTCTTCGCTGAGCGGCTGAAGCTCCACGCGGATAGGCAAACGCCCCTGCAGTTCCGGCAGCAGATCCGAAGGCTTAGCCATATGGAATGCACCGGAAGCAATGAACAGCACATGGTCTGTCTTCACCGGGCCGTGCTTGGTCATCACCGTAGTACCTTCGATCAACGGCAGCAAATCACGCTGCACCCCTTCGCGGCTCACCTCCGCACCGCGATATTCGCTGCGCGAGGCGATCTTGTCGATCTCGTCGATAAACACAATGCCGTGATTTTCCACCGCCTGAATAGACTCGCGAATGATCGCTTCCTGGTCCACCAGCTTGTCGCTCTCTTCTGAAATTAGCAGCGGCAGGGCCTGCTTTACCTTCAGCGTGCGGCTTTTGGTGCGCGCGCCACCCATGGCTTTGGAGAGCATGTCGCTCATGTTCAGCACGCCCATCTGCCCTCCCGGCATGCCGGGAATGTCAAAGGCATTCATGAAACTGTTGCCGCCATCAGCCAGGTCGAGTGTCACATCGGTAGCATCCAGCTCGCCCTTCTGAATCTTCTGACGGAATTTCTGCCGCGTCTCTGCCCCGCTATTTTGTCCCACCAGCGCATCCAGCAAACGTTCCTCGGCGGCGGTTTCGGCTTTGGCGCGCACGTCCTCATGCATGCGCTCACGCGTCAGGTGCAGCGCCACTTCCATCAGATCGCGAATGATGGATTCCACATCGCGCCCCACATAGCCCACTTCCGTGAACTTGGTCGCCTCCACCTTGATGAACGGCGCCTTGGCCAGCTTGGCCAGACGGCGGGATATCTCCGTCTTCCCGCAGCCCGTCGGCCCGATCATCAGAATATTCTTTGGCACTACTTCCTCTTTCAGCGGGCTTTCCAGCTGCTGACGCCGCCAGCGGTTGCGCAGCGCAATCGCCACGGCCTTCTTCGCATCCTTCTGGCCGACGATGAAGCGGTCGAGCTCGGAAACAATCTCACGGGGGGATAATTCAGACATGATTTTTCTTTCTATATTTCTTCAATCGTCAAATTGCCATTGGTATACACGCAAATCTCAGCCGCCACCGCCATCGCCTTCTCCGCAATGGTACGGGCATCCAGATCCGTATTACGTGCAAGCGCTCGCGCGGCGGAAAGCGCATAGGTCCCGCCCGATCCAATACCGATGATTCCGTCCTCCGGCTCCAGCACATCGCCATTCCCGGTCAGAATCAGCGCGGCATTTTTGTCCGCCACCGCCATCATGGCCTCCAGACGGCGCAAGTAACGGTCCGTCCGCCAGTCCTTCGCCAGCTCCACGCAGGCACGCGTCAACTGGCCGGGATGCTTCTCCAGCTTGGCTTCCAGCCGCTCGAACAGGGTAAACGCATCCGCCGTCGCCCCCGCAAACCCGGCGATGATATGGCCCCCGGCACCCAGACGGCGCACTTTTTTGGCCGTGCCCTTCACCACCGTGGACCCGAGCGACACCTGCCCGTCCCCCGCCATCACCACCTTATCGCCCTTGCGGACGCATAAAATCGTGGTTCCATGCCAGCTTGGCAGGCCGTTATCCGCTTTATATTCCTCGCTCATGGGGGCGTCCTTTCCGTGTTCAGGCTGGATATAGTGGTAAAGTTAATGCGTTTAAAGGCAGCCATGCTATAAAAACGGCAAATTCAAGGATACGTGCCATGCGCAAAGCTACCGTCGAACGCAAGACCAGCGAAACCAGCATCGCCGCCACCGTCAACCTGGACGGAAGCGGCGTTTATAAGGTGGATACCGGCATTGGCTTTCTCAATCACATGCTTGAGCAGCTCTCCCGCCACAGCCTGATCGACATCACCCTCGCCGCCAAGGGCGATCTTCACATCGACGGCCACCACACCACGGAGGATTCCGCCATCACCATCGGTCAAGCCGTGCGCAAGGCGCTGGACGAGCGCAAGGGCATCACCCGCTACGGCCATGCCTATATCCCGATGGATGAGACCCTCTCCCGCGTGGTGATCGACCTGGTCGACCGCCCCTATGTGGTGTGGAACGTGAAATTCAGCCAGGCCAAACTCGGTGAGATGGATACCGAACTGTTCCGGGAGTGGTTCTATGCCTTCGCGCATGCGGTTGGCATGAACCTGCATGTGGAGAACCTCTACGGCGTCAACAACCATCACATCATCGAATCCTGCTTCAAGGGCCTTGCCCGTGCGCTGCGCCAGGCTATCGAGATTGATCCGCGCAAGGCCGACAGCATCCCCTCCACCAAAGGGGTACTCTGATGTTCGGCCGTCTGAACCTCTATTCCGTCTACCGTCCCACCCGCAGCAATAAACCGCTGGAGGAAATGCAGTATGTGCCGCAGGGTTTCAACTGGGCGGCGCTCATTTTCCCCATTCTCTGGTCACTTTATCACCGCCTGTGGTTCATCACCGCCCTGCTGGTGCTGGTGGAAACCGGAACCTGGTGGGCCATGCAGCACAAACTGGCGGATCCCAGCCTCATCATGGCACTCAAACTCTGCTGGGATGTCTATATCGGCATCAGCGCCAACGACTGGCGCGAAGCCTATCTTCAGTCCCGCGGCTACACCCTTGCCGATGTCGTCACCGGCAAAGGCCATATGGAAGCCGAACGCCGTTTTCTTGACCGCTGGTTCCACGACCAGTCCGTCTATCATCCCAACCAGGGCGTGCTGGTCTGATGATGAAGGCCGTTATTATCGATTATGGATCGGGCAACCTCCGCTCCGCTCAGAAAGCCTGCGAACGCGTGGCTCCGGCAGGTATGCAAATCGCCATCAGCAGCGATGTGAACACCGTTCAGAAAGCCGATTATATTGTCCTTCCCGGCGTCGGCGCATTCGGGGATTGCATAGCGGGGCTTAAAGCCATCCCGGATATGGAAGCATCGTTGAACAACGCAGTAAAAAAAGAGGCAAAACCATTCCTCGGCATCTGCGTGGGCATGCAGCTCCTGGCAAAAGAAGGCCATGAACATGGCATTCACCAAGGATTAGGATGGATTGACGCGATAGTGGAACCAATACCGCCCGCCCCCGGCATCAAAATTCCCCACATGGGCTGGAACAACCTCAATATCCAACTCCCTCACCCCCTGTTGGCAGGCATTCATACCGGCGACCATGCCTATTTTGTGCATAGCTACCACATGACAGGCAGCAATGGCGCCTTGCCCCCCCACTGCCTTGCCACGGTGCAGCATGGCAAAAACTTGACGGCCATCGTCGGGCGGGATAACTGGCTGGGTACGCAGTTTCACCCTGAAAAAAGCCAGGCCACGGGGCTTAAGCTGCTGGAAAACTTCCTTCGCTGGAAGCCTTAACGGGAACGCCGCCATGCCCTTTGTCATCGAACGCTGCCACAAACTGAAAATCAGCGAGCTTGAGCAATTATGCGAAGCCACCGAGGAAGCGGTGCGCGACGGTATCGGCTTCAACTGGGCCAACCCTCCCGGCCGCGAAGTGCTTGAACAATACTGGAACGGCGTCCTCGTCATTCCCGAGCGCGAGCTGTTCCTCGCCCGTCTGGATGGGCAGATCGCAGGCGCCGTGCAACTGGTGAAACCCAGCAAACGGCAGGAAACCTCCTCTTTTGCCGCCACCATCATGGAGCATTTCGTCGCACCCTGGGCACGCGGCTACGGCCTTGCAAAATCGCTGCTGCAGGCGGCCGAAACCTCCGGCGAGCAGCAAAGCTACGAGCAGATCCGCCTTTCCGTGCGCGCCACGCAGAAGGCCGCCATCCATCTGTATGAAACCCAAGGGTACGAATGCTGGGGCATTCTCCCCCGGCATGAGCGTATCGGCGGCGCCTACATCGCCGGCCACTTCTTTTTCAAAAACCTCACATGATCATCTTTCCCGCCATCGACCTGAAAGACGGCCAATGCGTGCGCCTCTACCAAGGTGACATGAACAAGGCGACCGTCTTTTCCAGCCACCCGGCCGATCAGGCCGAGACGTTTGCCGAAGCAGGCAGCGAATGGCTGCATGTGGTGGATCTCAACGGCGCGTTTGCGGGCCAGTCGGTCAACCGTGTGGCGGTGGAAGCCATTTTGCAGCGCATCCGCATGCCGGTGCAGCTGGGTGGCGGCATCCGCGAGATGGCCCATATCGAATCCTGGCTGAAAGCGGGCATCAGCCGCGTTATTCTCGGCACCGTGGCGGTTAAGAACCCATCGCTTGTCAAGGAAGCCTGCAAGGCATTCCCCGGCAGGATCGCCGTCGGCATCGACGCCCGCGGCGGCATGGTGGCCACCGAAGGCTGGGCGGAAACCTCCGACCTCAGCGCGCTGGAGCTCGCCAGCCGTTTTGAAGACGCGGGCGTCGCCGCCATTATTTACACCGATATCGGCCGCGACGGCACCCTGCAAGGCCCCAATATCGAGGAAACCGTCGCCCTGGCCGACCACACCGCCATTCCGGTCATCGCCTCAGGCGGCGTCGGCAATATGGGCCACCTGGAAGCACTGGCGGGCCATCCCTCCATTCACGGCGTCATCGTCGGCCGCGCGCTTTACGACGGCGCGGTGGACCTGGCCACCGCCATCGGGCGCTTCAGCCGCGCCAAAGCCGCCTGATATGCTGAAAACACGCATCATTCCCTGCCTTGACGTTAAAGACGGCCGCGTGGTGAAAGGCGTGAATTTCGTTGGCCTCACCGATGCCGGCGACCCGGTCGAACAGGCCCGCCTCTATGATGCCGAAGGCGCCGACGAACTTTGCTTCCTGGACATCTCCGCCTCGCATGAAGGCCGCAGCACCATGCTGGATGTCGTCCGCCAGGTGGCGGAAGCTTGTTTCATGCCGCTCACTGTCGGCGGCGGCGTGCGTGAGGTGGAGGATTTCCGCCGCCTGTTATTGGCAGGGGCAGACAAGGTCGCCATCAACACCGCCGCCATCACCAACCCCGATCTGGTGAAACAGGCCGCCGAGAAATTCGGTGCCCAATGTGTCGTCGTCGCACTCGATGCAAAAGAGACCGCACCCGGAACTTACGAGCTTTTCACGCACGGCGGGCGCAATCCTACCGGCCTGAATGCCGTGGAATATGCCAAAAAAATGCAATCTCTCGGCGCGGGCGAGATCCTGCTCACCTCCATGGACCGTGACGGCACCAAACAAGGCTACAACTTGCCGCTCACCGCCGCCGTGGCCGATGCGGTGGATATTCCCGTCATCGCCTCCGGCGGCGTAGGAGAGATGCGGCATTTCATCGACGGCGTGCAGAAAGGCCATGCCAGCGCCGTTCTGGCCGCATCCGTCTTTCACTATGGAACTTACCGCATCGGCGAGGTAAAACAGGCGATGCAACAGGCGGGCATTCCCGTCAGGCTCTAGGCACGTTAGCGAAGGTCTGTATGAATTCCATCATCCACCAACTGGCCGCCACCATCGCCGACCGAAAACTGGCGGACACCAAGCAATCCTACACCGCCAGCCTTCTCGCCAGGGGGCCGGAAGCCTGCGTCAAAAAATTCGGCGAGGAGGCTTTCGAATTCGCCATTGCCGCCATTCAGGAAGATGACCGGCACACCATCGCCGAAGCCGCCGACGTGATCTATCACCTGCTGGTGGCGCTGGAAGCCTCGGGCATTTCGCTTCAGGAGGTGGAGGCCGAACTGGCGCGCCGCACCGGCCAGTCCGGCATTGAGGAAAAAGCGAGCCGCAAAGGATAACGCATGTACGACAGCAACAATATCTTCGCCCGTATCCTGCGTGGGGAAATACCCAACAAAACCGTGCACGAGGACGAGCATGTGCTCGCCTTTCACGACATCACCCCCGCCGCCCCGGTGCATGTGTTGGTAGTGCCGAAAGGCGAATATGTCTCGTTCGATGATTTTGTGCAGAAAGCGGACGCGGCGACTGTGGCGCGCTACTTCGCCACGATTCAGAAAATCGCCGCCCAGCTCGGCCTGGTGCAGGGAGGATACCGTCTGATTGCCAACCATGGCCCGGACGCCTCGCAATCCGTGCCGCATTTCCACATGCACATCCTGGCCGGCAAGCCGCTCGGCGGTCTGCTGCCGGGCGATGCACACACACGTTAACCCCCAGGAGGATGCAATGAAACGCCTCGCCACCTTCGCCGCTCTCTTATGTACACTGGCTTATGTTAACGCCTATGCCGAGGACACCCAGCCCACCCCGGTGGACCAGCCGAAACCCAACCCCGTGCATGAAGAAGCCAAAGGCACCCAAAACGGCACCACCAAGCACGATGAATGCATCCGCAAATACTGGGACAATAAATTCGCCTATTACCAATGCCTGAATGAAGACAAGAAATAACCTTCAGCAAAAGAGGCCCATCATGCTTACCCGCGCACTACTCATCTCCACCCTCCTGGCATCCGTTGCCCTTATCGCGCAGGCTGCCGAACATCAGATGAACACCGAAGATCAGCAACGCACCCTGCCCATGCAGCGCCTGCTGAAAGACACGCCCAACGGCACCACCGTGCATGACGACTGCATGCGCCGTTACTGGGACAACAAGATCCTCTACAACCAGTGCCTGAAAGGCCAGCAGTCTTTCCTTCAATTCGTCATTCCCGGCAAGCAGGAATGGCTTGAACCGGCGAGCGAACGGCAGCAATAAGCATGGCCGGGCAGAATCACCACCACGTTCACCATCACCACACCGGTTCTACAAACGCCAGACGCCTGACCATCGCACTAATGCTCACGGGTGGCTATCTGGTGGCGGAAGTCGTGGGCAGCCTCATCACCGACAGCCTTGCCCTGCTGTCGGATGCAGCCCACATGATGACCGATGTCATGGGCTTGGTGATTGCGCTGGTTGCCACCAAAATCGGCGAACGCCCGGCGGATTTCAAACGCACCTTCGGTTATCGCCGGTTCGAGATTCTGGCCGCCGCGCTGAATGCTTCCGCCCTCTTCATTGTTGCCTTCTACATCCTGTATGAAGCCTGGCAGCGCTTCTTTCATCCGGCGGAAATCGCCTCCACCGGCATGCTCGTCATTGCCGTACTCGGTCTCGTGGTCAACCTCATCAGCATGAAAGTGCTGCAGGGCGGGCACGATAACCTCAACCTCAAGGCCGCCTATGCCGAGGTCATGGCCGATATGCTTGGTTCGGCGGCAGTCATCCTGGCCGCCATCATCATTAAGCTCACCGGCTGGCAGCAGGTGGACCCCGTCATGGCCGTGCTCATTGGCCTGTGGGTGCTGCCGCGCACATGGGCGCTCCTTAGCGAATCCGTCCATATCCTGCTGGACGGCGTCCCTTCCGGCATGGAAATGCAATCCCTCATGGATGATCTGAAAACCCTGCCCGGCGTGGAGGATGTGCATGAACTGCATGTCTGGGCCATTACCAGCGGCCAGAACAGCCTGACCGCGCACCTGGTCGTCAAGCAACTCCCTACCGACAATCATTTGCTGGAAAAGGCGCAGCACGTTGCCGAACAGCACAATATTCACCACACCAATTTCCAGTTTGAACTAAGCGGCTGTAACCATAGCAACAATTGCGCGGGCTCCGTCAAGCACCGCCACTAAGTCCTTCACCGCTTGACCTAAATCAATGCCCGACACCGCGAAAAATCATTTAGTGCATATTGAGGTAATCAATGAATGCACTAATCACGCACTGCACGGGTCTGTTCGCTTCCGGCAATCTGCCGTTCTACCTGGTATTTTTTCTGGGCGGCCTTACGGGCGGTTTTACCCACTGCATGCCCATGTGCGGCCCACTGGTTGGCGCCGAAACCGCCGCCTGCAGCCGCTGCGGCAGCTGCGGCACCGGCCGCACCATTGCTCGCAGTCTTGGCGTTAATTACCATCTCGGCCGCGCCACCACCTACATGCTGCTGGGCGGTGCGGCGGCTGTTCTTTCCAGCCAGATTGCGGCCTCGCCTTACTGGCCATGGGTTTCAGCGGCCATGCTGATGCTGGCGGGGTTCATGTTTCTGGCAAGCGGCCTGCCGTTTTTCCGGCATATCGGTTTTTTCTCCACGGGCCGGCTGACCTACCTTCGCGGCCTTTTTCTGGGTTTTATGCCATGCGGCCTGCTTTATGCCGCCTTGATGATGGCAGCCACCATGGCCAATCCGCTTAAGGCCATGCTGGCCATGTTCTTCTTCTTTGCGGGCACGCTTCCCGCCCTGTTCATTGCCAGCATCGGCACCGAACTTCTTTCGCGCAAATGGCAGTTTTTCATGCAGAAGCTCGGCCGCGCGGTCATGGCATTCAACGGCGTCGCACTCCTTGTGATGGCCGAAAGATTAGTAGCGAGGTAAATCATGCAAACCGCCCGACCACTCCCGGCTTACAACGACGACATCGTCAAGCTCTTCACCATCGCCTCATTATTCTGGGGTGTGGTGGGCATGGCTGTGGGGCTGTTCATTGCGCTACAAATGGCGTTTCCGGAACTCAATTTCGGTGAATATCTCAATTTCGGCAGGCTTCGCCCGCTGCACACATCCGCGGTGATTTTCGCTTTCGGCGGCAACGTGCTTTTCGCCACCAGCTACTTCGTCGTGCAGCGCACCTGCCGCACGCGCCTGTGGAACGACGGTCTCTCCCTTTTCACCTTCTGGGGTTACCAGATTTTCATCGTCATGGCCGCGCTTGGCTATGTTACCGGCGTGACCCAGGGCAAGGAATATGCCGAGCCGGAATGGTATGCCGACCTTTGGCTGACGGTTGTCTGGGTCGCCTACCTCGCCATTTTTCTGATGACGCTGAAAAACCGCGAAGAACCGCATATCTACGTGGCCAACTGGTTCTACCTCGCCTTTATCGCCACCGTGGCCGTGCTTCACCTGGTCAATGGCGTATCGGTCCCGGTTTCCCTGCTCGGCACAAAAAGCTATCCGGTGTGGGGTGGCGTGCAGAGTGCGCTCATTCAGTGGTGGTATGGCCATAATGCCGTGGGCTTTTTCCTCACCGCCGGTTTCCTCGGCATCATGTATTACTTCATTCCCAAACGCGCCAATCGCCCGGTTTATTCTTACCGCCTGTCCATCCTGCACTTCTGGTCGCTGATCTTTATCTACATCTGGGCCGGTCCGCACCACCTGCATTACACTGCCCTGCCTGACTGGGCGCAAACGCTCGGCATGACCTTCTCCATCATGCTCTGGATGCCCAGCTGGGGCGGCATGATCAACGGCATCATGACCCTCTCGGGCGCATGGAACAAACTGCGTGATGACCCGGTGCTCCGCTTCATGATCATCGCCCTGGCCTTCTATGGCATGAGCACCTTCGAAGGTCCGCTCATGTCCATCAAGGCGGTGAATTCACTCTCGCACTATACGGACTGGACCATCGGCCACGTGCATTCCGGCGCGCTCGGCTGGGTGGCTTTCATCAGCTTCGGCGCCATCTATCACCTTGTGCCAATACTCTGGAAGCGCAGGGAGCTCTACTCTATGCGCCTCGTGAACACCCATCTCTGGGTCGCCACCATCGGCATCGTGCTTTACATCACGGCCATGTGGGTGGCGGGCATCATGCAGGGTTTGATGTGGCGTGCCTATGACAGCATGGGCTTCCTGGAATATTCCTTCGTGGAAACCGTCGCCGCCATGCACCCCTACTACATCATCCGCGCGCTGGGCGGCCTGCTCTACCTCAGCGGCATGGTCATCATGATCTATAACTGCTGGAAAACCATCTGCGGCGCAGAATCCAGCCAGGCAACGCGCAATCTGGAGTCCGCTCATGCTTAAGCATCATGGCAAACTGGAAAAAAACTCCATCTGGCTGCTGATCGGCATCATCATCGCCATTTCCATCGGCGGCCTGATTGAGATCGTCCCGCTTTTCCGCATCGAGACCACCATCGAAAAAGTCAGCGGCATGCGTCCGCTCACCCCGCTGGAGCTGGCCGGCCAGAACATTTACATCCGCGAAGGCTGCGCCAACTGCCACAGCCAGCAGATTCGGCCGCTGCGCGATGAGGTCGAGCGCTACGGCCCCTACTCCCTCGCCGCCGAAAGCATGTACGATCATCCGTTCCTCTGGGGCTCCAAACGCACCGGCCCCGACCTGGCGCGTGTGGGCGGCAAATATTCGGACGAATGGCACACCATGCACCTCAAGCGCCCCAAGGACGTGGTGCCTGAATCCATAATGCCTCCCTATGCCTTCCTGCTGCATAACGGCGCCGCGATCGACGATATCGACAAGCACATGAAAACCCTACGCACCGTGGGCGTGCCTTACACCGATGCCATGATCGAACATGCCTATAACGATGCCATGGCCCAGGCGCATCCGGAAACGGACGCCACCGGCCTGAAGGAACGCTACGGCGAAAAAATCAACCAGCGTGATTTTGATGGTCAGCCGCAAATGGTCTCTGAGATGGATGCCCTGGTGGCCTATCTGCAGATGCTCGGCACATTGGCCAATATCAAGGATTACAAACCCGCGGAGCAACAACATGATTGAGTTCCTGCTTCAGCACGCGCCCACCATCGGAATGCTGTTTTTCATGGCGGTATTCCTTGGAATTCTGGTGTGGGTATTACGCCCCGGCGCCAAACAGAACCTGCAAGCCTTAGCCTATATCCCACTGGAGGATCGCCATGATGGCCGACCCTAATACCCCTAAAGAAAAAGATACCGTCACCGGTGTGGAAACCACCGGCCATGAATGGGACGGACTGAAGGAACTGAATAACCCCGCCCCGCGCTGGTGGCTGTGGGTGTTCTTTCTATGCTGCATCTGGGCCGTAGGTTACTGGTTGGTCTATCCTGCCTGGCCGACGCTTAACGGCAATACGCAAGGCAGCAAACACTGGACGCAATATAAAAAGCTTGCCGATGAACAATCCGAAATCACCGCAAGGCGAGGCGTTTATATCGAAAAGATCAAAACTGCCTCATTGCAGGACATCCAGAGCGATCCCGAGCTCTATGCCTTCGCCATCGCCGGCGGTAAAACCATGTTCAAGGAAAACTGCGCCGCCTGCCACGGCACCGGCGCCGAAGGACGCCCCGGCTATCCGAATCTGAACGATGATGACTGGCTCTGGGGCGGCGATCTGGATGCCATCTATACCACCATCAAACACGGCATACGCTCCACCCATGCCGAAACGCGTGATTCCGCAATGCCCGCCTTCGGAAAGGACGGCATTCTCAAAGCGGCCGAGATATCCAGCGTGGCGGATTATGTGCTGAGCCTCTCCACCCACCAGGGCGGCACGGAGGAAGGCGCAACCCTCTTTGCGACCAACTGCGCCTCCTGCCATGGCAACGATGGCAAGGGCGGCCGTGATTTCGGCGCGCCGAACCTGGCCGATGCCATCTGGCTCTATGGCGGTGACAAGGCAAGCATCGTGCGGCAGGTCAACAGCCCGCGCCATGGCGTTATGCCCACCTGGGAAGCCCGCCTGCCTGATACCACCATCAAGCAGCTGGCCATCTATGTACATTCGCTGGGTGGCGGTGAAGCAGCGCCCGCTATCATGCCAGCCGCCGCTCCAACACAGCCCTCCGCCAAGGAACCGGCTGGCCGATAGGTAAAATATGCCAGAACAGCCCATCCAGCTTTTCGCCAAACAACGCACCATTTATCCGCGTCGCGTATGGGGAAAATACCGTAAGCTGAAATGGGTAGCGATGGTTGTCCTGCTGGGCATCTATTATCTGACGCCCTGGATTCGCTGGGACCGGGGCGAATACATGCCATCCCAGGCCATTCTGATCGATATGCCACATCGGCGGGCTTATTTCTTCGGCATCGAAATCTGGCCACAGGAAGTCTATTATATCACCGGCATACTGATTCTGGCGGCGGTGGGGCTGTTTTTCGTCACCAGCCTGCTAGGACGTGTCTGGTGTGGCTATGCATGCCCTCAAACCGTCTGGACGGATCTTTTCATCTGGGTGGAACGCATTGTGCAGGGCGACCGCAATGCCCGTAAAAAGCTGGATGAATCACCCTGGAATTTTGAAAAAATCCGCAAAAAAACCCTGACGCATCTTATATGGCTGCTCATTGGTTTATGCACGGGCGGTGCCTGGGTCTTTTACTTCAACGATGCCCCCACACTGATGGACCAGATCCTCCATGCCGACGTGCCATGGTCAGTCGGCGGCTGGATCCTTGGCCTCACCTTCTCCACCTATGTGATGGCCGGGTTCGCACGTGAGCAGGTCTGCACCTACATGTGCCCGTATGCACGCTTCCAGTCGGCCATGTTTGATAAGGACACCCTCGTCATCTCCTACGACGAAAGGCGCGGCGAACCGCGTGGAAAACACAA
The DNA here is from genome assembly GCA_016124905.1 of bacterium. NCBI lineage: Bacteria > bacterium. The sequence goes on along the minus strand of WGMV01000010.1, from coordinate 18,409 downwards.
GGCGGGCACCGGCTGGGAAAACCGTGGCCATTGCATTGATTGCGATTCCTGCGTGGTAGTATGCCCGATGGGCATCGACATCCGCAACGGCCTGCAGATGGAATGCATCGCCTGCGGCCTGTGCGTGGACGCCTGCAACAACGTGATGGACAAAATCGGCCTGCCCCACGGTCTTATCCGTTACGATACGGCCGAAGCTCATGACAAGGGCATAGCTTCCACCTTCCGGTTTTTCCGCCCGCGTACATTCTGGTACATCGGCATCATGTCAGCAGTCGGCAGCCTGATGCTCTATAGTTTACTGACCCGATCCCCGCTTGAAATCACCGTATTGCACGACCGCAACCCCATCTTCGTCACCCTCTCCGACGGCGATATCCGCAACGGCTACAACATCAGCCTGATCAACAAGGATCACACAGACCGGCAATATAAGCTCGAGATCAAAGGCATCGACACCAGAAACATTCGCGTTCAGGCCAGTCAGGACCTATCGCCCGATGCGCTGAATGTGTTTGCCGACAGCGTCGGCCACTTTCGGGTTTTCCTGACCGCGCCCAAACAAGCCGAAGCGCGAAAGCATATTGAATTTATCGTCACCGATACCCAGAATAATATCCGTGAAAGCGACAGCAGTATTTTTGTCAGCGAAAGGGAGTGATGCATGAAATCCCCGTCCAGCACAGCCCCGTTGCGTGACCGTATTATCCCCTGGTATTTTGTTCTTTTTTTCCTCGCTCTCGTCCTGATCGACGGCACCATGGTAACGCTTGCCGTCACCAGCCAGACCGGAACCGTCACGGACCATCCCTATGAAAAAGGCCTTGCCTATAACAAAGTGGTGGCCGCTGCGGATGCACAGGCCAGGCTCGGTTGGAAAAGCACAATACAATGGAAGGCCCAAGCCGGTTCTCAGGGAACCGTTACCATACGGCTTACCGACAGAAATGATTCGCCGATAGACAAAGCGCGAACCCACCTTGCCATCATGCGCCCCAGTCAGGATGGAATGGATTTCTCCGTGGAGCTTAAGGAAATATCGGCTGGTACCTATAGTTCCGCAATAACGTTCCCGGCAAAAGGGTTGTGGGAATTACGTGCATATGCCGATCGCGGCAACGAAACCTACCAGCACGCCATCAGGCTCGTTGTGGAATGAATCCCTCTCTCAGCCGTTTTGTCGTAACATCCGCCGACCATGGCCATTCATTGAATCTGCTGGTGGATGGCATGCATTGCCCTTCCTGCGTGGCGGCCATTGAAGGCGCGCTGAAAAAACAATCCGCCATAACCCAGGCGCGCCTCAACCTTTCCACCAAACGCCTGAACCTCGCCTGGAAGGGCCCCGCCGAACTGGCGGAGAAGTGGATAGCCCTCATTCAGGGAATGGGTTATCAGGCAGTGCCGTTTGACCCGCAAACGTCGGAAACCTTCTCACAGAAGGAAGAGAAATTCCTGCTGCGTTGCCTGGCCGTGGCCGGTTTTACCAGCGGAAACCTCATGCTCTTCTCCATCCCCCTCTGGACGTCGGATGGCGTGGAAATGGGCGTTGCCACCCGTACCATGTTCCAATGGATCCAAGCACTAATCGCCATTCCGGCCATCGCCTATGCCGGTCTTCCTTTTTACCGCTCCGCCTGGAACGCGCTGAAGGACCGCCGCACCAACATGGATGTGCCCATCTCGGTTGCCGTCATCCTTGCCACCGCCATGAGCCTGTTTGAAACCGTCACGCACGGCCTTCATGCCTATTTTGATTCCGGCGTGATGCTTCTTTTCTTCCTGCTTATCGGGCGTTACCTCGATGCCCGTGCCCGCGGCAAGGCGCGCAGCGCCGCCAGCGACCTGCTGCAGATGATGGCTGGCCGCGCCACCGTCCTGAATGCCGATGGCACAACGCGCACCATGTTGCTGTCGGATCTACAGGAAGGAATGACCCTGCTGGTAGCCACAGGGGAAAAAATCGGTGCCGATGGTATCGTGACCGAGGGCGTGTCCGAACTCGACACCAGCCTCATTACCGGCGAGACATTACCGGTAAAAGCCCAAAAGCACAGCCAGGTATTCGCGGGCACGCTGAATATCTCCGCCCCGCTGAAAATTCAGATTACCAAACCCAACAGCCAATCCCTGCTGGCCGAGATCATCCGGCTGATGGAACATGCCGAGCAGTCGCAGTCCCGCTATGTGGCGATCGCCGATAAAATCTCCCACTGGTACACACCCGCCGTGCATGCGCTTGCAGCCGCCACCTTTCTCGGCTGGTTTTTATTCGGCCACATCGCCTGGCAGCAGGCGCTGCTGTATGCCGCCACGGTACTCATCATCACCTGCCCCTGCGCACTGGGTTTGGCGGTTCCTGTCGTACAGGTCCTCGCCAGCGGTATTCTGATGCGACGTGGCATTCTTATCAAATCCGGCAGCGCGCTGGAACGCCTGGCCGGCATCACCAACGTGGTATTCGATAAAACGGGCACCCTCACGGTTGGCCATCCTGAACTTCAGGAAGAGGACCTGTATGACACCAAAACATTGCAGCTTGCCGCCTCTATTGCGTCACACAGCAGGCATCCGCTCTCACGCGCTGTCTGTCGGGCCTATGATGGCCCGCTGCTTGCCATGACCGTTCGGGAAGTCCCCGGTTCAGGGTTGGAGGCCGTCTCTAAAGGCAAAACCCTGCGCCTCGGCAAACAAAGCTGGTGTGGCGTCAAGCAAGCCGAAACCTCGCAGACCATGCAATTATGGCTCTCCGTGGAAGGGAAAAAGCCCCTATGCTTCCATTTTAACGACAGGCTGCGCAGCGATGCCAAAGCGGTGGTGCTACGGCTCCATCAGGCGGGCATCGCCACCAGCCTGCTTTCCGGTGACAGGGAGGAAATCGTCCATCGGGTTGCAGACGAGCTTGGCATTGCCCATGCGGAAGCAGCCCTCTCACCCGTGGAGAAATGCCGTTTCCTGGAGGAAATGAAGCAGCAGGGCGCCCGCACGCTCATGGTCGGCGATGGATTGAACGATGCCCCTTCCCTTGCTTCCGCGCATGTGTCCATGTCCCCCTCCACCGCCATGGACATTACCCAAAATGCCGCCGATATCGTCTTTCAGGGGGATAAGCTGCAACCGGTGCTGACGGCATGGAACATCGCCCGCCTGTCTCAGGTGCTGGTGAAGGAAAATTTCATCCTGGCCGTGCTCTACAACATCATTGCCATTCCGCTGGCCATGGCTGGCATGGTAACGCCGCTGGTAGCGGCCATTGCCATGTCCAGCTCGTCTCTGTTGGTGATTGCCAACGCCATGCGCCTGAATCTTCATAAGGAGGTCTAGATGGATGTCCTCATATACCTCATTCCCATTGCATTCGGGCTTGGCCTGACCGGGCTCGCCGGGTTCTTCTGGGCCATGCGCAACGGTCAGTTTGAAGATCTGGACGGCGCAGCATACCGCATATTGCAGGATGAAGAGGAAAAAGAAAAAGCCGCGCCCGGGCCTAAAGTCTGAACGCGGCCCGCCTCCCCTGTATGCTTAGGCGGCTTCTTTCAGCATGGCATATAATTCGTCCTTGAGGCGCAGTCGCTCTTTCTTGAGCTGTTCCATGCGCTCGTCACCCGCGGCTTCATTTTCAGCTTCAATGCGGTGAATGGTATGCTCCACCCGGTCATAATCCGCAAAAAGACGGGAAAAATGGCCGTCATTCTGCTTTAGCAGGTGAATACGTTCCTTAAACTCGGGAAATTCCTGCACAAGGCTATGTTGATCCAGACTCATGGTTCCTCCTTTTTCTTCCATCATGATACCCGCCCGGCGCCATGTCAGCTTGATACAGGTCAAGATGCACATCATCGCCTGGAATTACAAAGGATGAAACATTCTTTGATAAAGGACCTACCCATGAGGAAACTACTGACCGCTTCGTTATTGACCATCCTCTCCGCAGGCAGCGCGATGGCCGCTTCCGGCCAGTATGACGGCAATTGGATGATTCGCGCTCGTGCACTTGGCGTGGTACCCGATGAAAACAGCACCCTCAACATCGGGGGCGAAGTGGATGTGGATAACAGCGTGGTGCCCGAGGTGGACTTCTCCTATTTCTTCACGCCTAATATTGCCGCCGAACTCATCCTGGCCACCACCAAGCACAATGTCAAAACCACCAGCGGCACCGATGTCGGAAGCGCCTGGCTTCTTCCACCCACGCTGACGCTGCAATACCACTTCACCAATTTCGAGAGCTTCAAGCCCTATGTTGGCGCCGGCATCAACTACACCATGTTTTATAACGAAGACCCAGGCACCCTTTCTTCCGTCGATTACGATAACAGCTTCGGCGGCGCGCTGCAGGTCGGCGTGGATATTCCGATTCAAAACAACCTGTATTTCAACGTCGACGTGAAGAAGGTCTTCATTGACACCACCGCCAAATTCAACGGCGGCGCCGTAGTGGCTGATGTGGATATCGATCCCTGGCTCATCGGCGTGGGTATCGGCTACCGGTTCTGATATGTCCAACTGTCAGGACATCCATTCCTACAAAGGCAAGAGGAGCAAGCTTGAGAAAGCTTGCTCCGAATGCTGTTCAGAGGCTGGGTGCGCCAACACTTCGCGTATATGGGTCATTGCCGCATGCGAAGGACGCATTTCCTTGTTCAATCAAAAATCCTCAGGCCTGGTCCCCATACCCGTTAAAGAAAACACAATGGTCTTCCCTACCATTGCTGATTTTCAAAACAGAATGGAGGACGCCATGCACCTTCAGCAGTTTGACAGGCTGGTGCTTATCGGCAGCCCCGGCGACATGGCATGGCTGCATTCTATACTCACCCCCGACGCCTCGTGCCGTATCATAGCGGAAATCCAATACCCCCTTATGCCATCCTGGTTCAACCAGCCGACCAGCCAGGAACAGATGATCCAGGCCTTAAATCACGTTTTTTCAGTGTCATAAATTTGACATAGATCAAAGCACGCTTTCCTCTTTAAATTACAATAGGAAGCATGAATACCAACCGCACATTTCAACTAACCGGCATAGAACGACATTTCGACGAAGATGAGTTCATTGTCAGCAAAACAGATAACCGTGGCATCATCACCTATGCCAACGATGTGTTCCTCCGCATTGCGGGTTATGAACTTGAAGAAGTTCTGGGCAAGCCTCACAATCTTATTCGACACCCACGGATGCCAAAATGCGTTTTCCGTCTTTTGTGGGAACGTATAAAAACCGGTAATGAAATTTTCGCATATGTGGTGAACCGCTGCAAAAATGGCGATCATTATTGGGTTATGGCGCATGTTACCCCAAGCTATGACTCGGCGGGTAATATCGTGGGGTACCATTCCAATCGGCGTCGTCCAAACCCGGAAACTGTAACGAAAGTTCAATCCCTCTACGGTCAACTCCTGGAAATTGAAAAACAGCACGGCACAACAACCGCGGGACTGAACGCATCCTATGAGGCGATGCAGACATGGGTAAAAGAACAGGGCGGCAATTATGACGAAATTATCTTATCCCTCTAGATTCATGCTCTGCACGAGCCTCAGCATAGGGTTGGAGCTCTCTACATTTTTAATGCATACTTATCTCTTTGCCATACACGGCGTTATTCTGGCGCTTCTTACGCTAGCCCTCTATTTTTCATCGCTTCATCAGCGGGAAATCCGCCAGATCACCCGCATTGCCAATCAATGCGCCACAGGCAACCTTGAACAACGCATCATACTGCCTGCATCCCAAGGCGAAATGCGCTCGCTTGTCTATGCAGTCAATCGTTTTATCGATGTGGCGGATGCCTACATCCGTGAATCCGGTGCAAGCGCTGAACATGCGGCGCGCGGCCTTTTCTACCGCAACATCATGACAACCGGCTTGAGCGGCACATGGAAACAGGCGTCGGAAGGATTGAACAGTTCATCACACAAGGTCCGGCAAAATCTCATCGCAACCGCCAAAGATGCGGGCGCCAGGCTGGAACAAAGCGTGATGCAAACCATCGCCATGCTCAATAATTCGATTACACAACTGATGAACACCTCGAATTCGCTGAGTGAGGTTGCACGGCAAAACGACGTGCAGGCCGTATCGCTCTCCCATTCCAGCACCATTACATTGGAGAAGATGGGCAACATCGCCACAGCCATGGATGCCATGGCAACAGCCGTTCGGGAAATCAGCTATCAGGTAAATCACGCCAACGATCTCTCGCGCGAAGTGGTGGCGGAAGGCGAACGTACGCGCGCCGTCATTCAAAACCTGATGAACAGTTCCAGCCGCATCGGGGAGATTACCAAATTCATCACCGGCATTGCTTCCCAGGTAACGCTGCTGGCATTGAACGCCACCATTGAAGCCCAGCATGCGGGCGAAGCCGGCAAAGGGTTCGCCGTGGTGGCTTCCGAGGTCAAAGATCTTGCTACCCGCACCACCCAGGCCACCTCCGAAGTGGAGCAATACACCAACCAGATTCAGGAACAGATCGCCCAGACCAGCGAAACCATATCGCACATACTGGACCGCCTGGGCGGCTTGAGCCAGGTATCCTGCGTCATCGCCTCCGCCGTGGAAGAACAGACGGCCACCTCGCAGGAAATATCCAGCAACCTTCAGGCCACAACCGATGCCGCGCGCCAGTTCTCGGCATCCGTGGAAGCGGTAACAAAATCGGCTGCCCAGTCCAAGGAAGCCGCTCAACTGGTGAGCACATCCTCCACCACCCTGTCGGGTGCTTCCAACGCGCTAAACAGCAACATCACCCGCTTCATCGAAAGCCTCGGCGCGGCGGCTTAGGAATTATTCATCATCCGCTTCGGCATCGCACGCGCCGGATTCTGAACAGCTATTGCAGACATACTGCCGCAATGCCGTGATGTTATTGATAACAATATGCTGGCCTTTAACCACCACCCCCGCCTCTTTCAGCTGCTGCTGACTGCGGGAAAGCGTCTCCGGCTTCATGCCGAGAAACGCCGCCAGAATATGTTTTTCCACGGGTATATCAAGCTCACGGCTGCCATGTTCCTGGCTATGGCACAGGCGCAGCAGAAAACAGCCCAGCCGTTGCGCGGCGGACATGGTGCTCATATGTTCAAGCTTCAGTTGCGCCTGAAACATCCGCTCATTCAGCAGGTGCATGATGCTGGCGGAAAAGGAACTGTCCTCCTTCACCAGATTGCGCACCACATCGGCCGGAAGCACCACCACCGTGGCTTCGGCTCCCAGCACCTCCGCATGGTAGGGATATTGCGCATGGGCGAAAAGCGCTGCCTCGCCAAGAATATCGCCGTCGGTGCACAGCCCGATGATGGTTTCCTTCCCATCCGGCGTTTGCCGTGTAAGCTTGAGCCAGCCGCTGACCACAACCCACAGATTATCCGCCTTGTCGCCATGACAAAGAATGGCATCGTCCTTACGAAAATGACGGGTCCGCATGAGCGGCGCCATATGCTTCCATGCGCCGGGATGGCCTTTGAAAAGCGCATGTTCCTCAAAAATACTGGTACTGGTCGGTTTAGCTAATGCCATGGCCTCACCCGTTTAAAACGGGCTAGCCATAACATATAAAATATCAGCATACCAGCGACTTAAGCCACGCGGCTGTAAAGTTTCTGTTCCGGTATGAAGTATCTATCGAATGCCGCGCTCACCAGCCTGACGGCCTGCGGATAATCGGCATTAACACGTACATGGCCGTTCTGGATAGAAACAAAACCATCCGCCTCCAAAGGCTTCAGCATCGTAAATACCTCATCAAACATGGCCGCTGGCATACGCAGCCCAGCGCATAAACCATTCACATCCGCTTCAAAATAGCACATCAGCTGCTCAATGATTCGTCGACGCAGGCGATCATCATCGGTGAGGGTCACGCCTTTGGCGGTCGCAAACCTGCCATGCATCACCGCCTTTTCATATTGATCCGTCAGCGGATTATTCTGGACATAGCCCAGTTCAAAACTGCTGATGGCGGAAGCACCAAGGCCGATGAGCGTATCGGCCTTATCGGTCGTGTAGCCTTGAAAATTCCGGCGAAGTGTTTTTGCCTTCACCGCAGCCGCCATCTCGTCCCCTGGCAGCGCAAAATGGTCGAGCCCTATCTGCGCATAACCTGCTTCCGCCAGCAGATGGGCCGACTGTTCAAATAATGCCAGGCGCAACGCCTCATCGGGCAGTTCCTCGTCCTTGATCAGGCGCATGTTTTTCTTCTTCCATGGCACATGCGCATAGCCGAACAGCGATATCCGGTTTGGATTCAACAATAGAGCGAATTCAATGCTTCTGCGCATACTGTTGGGTGTTTGCCGGGGCAGGCCGTACATCAGATCGAAACTGATATGCTCAATGCCGTAATCACGGCAAAGCCGCACGGCATCATAAATGGTGGAAAAGGACTGCACACGATGGATCGCCTGCTGCACCTCCACCTCAAAGTCCTGCACGCCCAGGCTGATGCGGTTGACACCGGCCTTGGCATAAGCCGCGATTTTGGCTTCCGTCATACCGCGCGGATCTGCCTCCACCGCAATTTCCACGGCTGGCACCAGGTCAAAACATTCCCTTATCCACCCCATGCAACGGGCAAAATCATCCGGCGTCAGCATGGTGGGCGATCCACCGCCGAAATGCAGATGAGAAACAGGCTGCCGCCTGCCGATTGCATCCGCCACCAGCCGCATCTCACGTTTCATCACATGCAGATAATCTTCAACCGGGGCATAGCGCTCCGTGATTTTCGTATTGCAGCCACAAAACCAGCAAAGCTGTTTGCAATAAGGCACATGCACGTAAAGCGATACGGGATCGGGACCGAGCCTGCCCAGCCAATCCGCATGGGTTTGCGCACCCATAGGCACGAAATGTGGCGCCGTGGGGTAGCTGGTGTAACGCGGCACCTGCCTGGCATGCGCCAGCAATGAAAGGGATGATCCGTTATGTGTCATGAGGCAAAGGCTAAGCTTTATCGCCCCCGTCGGCCTTGACCTTGGTCAATCTGCTCCGGCAATAAAAAAGCCGGGCATGCCCGGCTAAACGCTGGCGCACCCAAAGAGATTCGAACTCCTAACCTTCTGATCCGTAGTCAGATGCTCTATCCAGTTGAGCTATGGGTGCGCACAGGGGTGTCTTATTTACGATGGTTTGCCAAAAAGGCAAGCGCAAAAAGCCTTGGCCAAGGCCGCCATTGGCACTATGTAGGGCGAATGAGTGAACGGATTTTGGACATATGCGTGGTTGGCGCGGGTGCGGTGGGTGGCTATATCGCCGCTAAAATGGCGCTTAACGGGCACCGTGTCAGCGTGCTTGGCCGCCGGGGCGCCCATTTGCAGGCCATGCAGCGGCAAGGACTGGAACTGACCATTGCAAACGGCAAAACCGTGCAGGCGCCCATTCATGCCGCCAGCGACAGGGCCGAAGAGCTTCCCAAGGCGGATTATGTGCTGCTTGGCGTCAAATCTCACCTGATTCCGGATATCGCACCGTCCCTTTTGCCGCTTTTCAAGCCCGATACCGCCGTCTCCAGCATCGTCAACGGCATTCCTTGGTGGTACGGTTACGGTGTGCAACCCGCATGGAACCAGCCCTGGCTGGACAGCGTGGACCCAGGCGGGCGCATCTGGAAAACACTTGGGCCGGAACGCGCCATCGGCTGCGTGACCAACATTGCCTCCAGCATCGAACGGCCCGGCCACATCCATGTGGGGTTCGAGTCCTGGTACCGGTTTGGCGAACCAGCTGCCCCCACCTCCGCACGGCTGGAAACCCTGGTGAACGCCATGACCGCCGCCGGTATCGATGCGCAGGCGAAAGCCGATATTCGCGCCGAAGTATGGCATAAAGTGTGGGGAAATGCCGCCTACAACCCCGTCAGCGTCATCACCCGCGCCCCCATGAACCGCATTGCGACCGACCCGAATACCCGCCCCATCATCATCGGTATCATGGAAGAGATCCGCCTGGTGGCCGAAAGCATGGGCATTACAGCCCTCACCAACCTGGAAGAGCGCCTGAGCGTGGCTGAAAAGCTCGGCGCGCACAAAACCTCCATGCTGCAGGACTGGGAAAAGGACGCCACCCTTGAGCTGGAAACCATTCTCGGCGCCGTGGTGGAGCTGGCCAAACGTCACAGGCTGGCCACCCCCCGCCTGGATATGCTATACGGTCTCATGCGCCAGAAAATCGACATCCGTCAGGAAGCGAAGGAGCAGGATCATGCCATGGCCCATGCGTAAATACGGAATTGCCCTCATCGCCAGCCTGTGCCTTGCCGCCTGCTCGGGCGAGGAGGTCCAGCGCGGCTATATCTTCAATGACGCCACCCTCGGCAAAATCAAGCAGGGCGAATCCACCCAGGCGGATGTGCTGCAAACTCTAGGCAGCCCCTCCCTTCGCTCGGACTTTGAAGTGGAGCGCTGGCACTATATCGGCCAGAAAGCGCGCAAAGTCAGCGTGTTGGACCCAACCGTGGAAGAGCACGAAGTCGTAACCGTGGAATTTGACGGCGAGGGCAAGGTCGGCAAAATCGAAAAACGCAACCTGAGCGACATGAACGACATCGATGTCGTCAAACGCGAAACCCCGTCCGAAGGCAACCGCTTCAGCGCCATGGAGCAACTCATCGGCAATTTCGGCCGCTTTAACAAGGATGGTAAGGATGCCGCCTCCGCCAGCTCCAGCATCCCGACCGGCGGCCGTTAATTAACCGAAAAGTTAATAAATTAAACTATGCTCTGTCAAATTGCAGGGCATATTATGGTAAATAATACATCACCGATTGCGGATACACTTAGCTCGGCCTTTCTGGAAGTATTGAGCCATTGCCCGACGGAACAATCGCGCCAAATCCTTAACATTGTTTTCGAAGCAATCGGCGAAGCCGCCGGCACCGGCCAGCCCTGTGGGTTGGTAACGGCCATCCCCGCATTGATGCAATGGGTGCAGACCGGGGCGGATAAACCGGGTTCTCAACCTCCCATGGATGCCTCGGTCCGCCAGGAGCTGGAAATGAATTTCCGCATGCCGCCGGAAATCGCTTTTTCTCTCCTCGGTAACACTTCCAACGTGGAATTCCTGATTGGCAATAACCAGTACATGGAAACGGTTCTGGTGGATCAAGGCCAAGCCTATCTGGTGAGCCAGGACGGGCAATCCATCGAGCCCATTCACGATCTGGTGGCCTACACCAGAAAATTTGGAAAAGATTGCCAAACGGCATCGCAAACCAATGAGCAGTTTGACTCGCTGTTGCAACCCTTTCGTGAAGACCGCATAAACCATCCGCCCAAACCGCCTTCCCTCTCGTCCAAACTGCAACGCCTGCTGGCGGATATGGATGTCGAACCGGAAGCAGAAGCGGAAGCCACGGCCACAGACCACGATACCAGTGAAAAAAAGGAACGCCAGCGCATCACCGGCAAGCAATTGATAGAAGGATTCTCTGTCGGCGTCTCCGCCCTTCAAACGGGCCTGCAGGGCACCACCAAGGCGTTAGCGGCACTTGAACAGGCAAAAGGTGCCAAGGGACTTCATGCCGTGGCGGCGGGGCTGACGGCGCTTACCGCAGCATTGGGCACATTCGTTGCCGTTGCGAAAATCCTTTCCCCGGAAGAAGAAAAACAAAAACCTCAAAACAAGCCAGAAGACGCCAAACCCCAAGAAGCCAAGGTCACACCGGAAATGCCGGAACTGGAGATTATCAAAGGCGCGACAAAAGACCTGGAGAAGGGTCTCGGAAAAGCTGCCTAACCAATAGTTAAGCAAATCCGCCTAAAACCCTATCATGGCTTGGCAGGACAATCTCAACCCATCCCAACATGAACCCTTCAAGCTGGACGAATACAAGCAGGGCCATGATTACCCGATGGTCGGCATTGATTTCGTCCGGCTGGGGTCTGCGCATATCTATGTTTCAAATCTTGAACGCCTGATCGCCTGCCGCAAAACCCTGGCCAACTACGGCGCCATTGTCAACAAACCCTATGATTCCCGCATGGAGCGGCACGAGGTCATCGACCGCCACACCAATGAACGCATCCTTGCGGAACGCGACAGTCTCTCCGCCGCCGACAAGCTCAACCTCAAGGAAATCTCCTGCTGTTTCTTCATTTCCAGCCAGCCGGCAGGCGCACCCGCGCGTTATGCCTATATCGGCGTGATGATGGACCGGATGGACGGCATCTTGAAGCAAATCGCCACCGAAAACCGCTTTAACCCCACCGATCACCTGGCCTTCCTCCTTGCCCGGGCAGACGGCATGCCCAGGGAAACCCTGCGGGAATACATGATAAAACAATACCATTTCGGCGAAGACTGCATCTATTGCGACTATAAGAATCTGTAGCTCCACCTTGCCGCAAGCCATGCATGGCGGTATGAGGGGGGGCATATTCCTAACGGAGCTCGCCATGGAACCTGCCGCTACCGAAGCCGCGCTGCAATTCACAGGTTTTGACTTCGCCGTCATCACGGTGGTCGTACTTTCCACCCTCATCGGCCTGCTGCGGGGTTTTGTGCGTGAGGTTCTGTCACTGGTAGGGTGGATCGGATCCACCATCATCACCTTCTATTGCTACAAGGAAGTCGCCCAGATCATCCGCCCCAACGTGGAAAGCGAAAACGTGGCCCTGGCTGCGGCCATCGGCGGCACCTTCATCGTCAGCCTTATCTCCTTTTCCATTCTCAATCTGCTGATCGTGCGCCTTGTGCGCGCCACGCATCTGGGTTCGGTGGACCGCTCGCTGGGCGTCGCCTTTGGCGCCTTTCGCGGCGTGTTCCTCGTCGCCCTGGCTTACCTGATGTTTTCCACCGTCATGTCGGAAGCCAATGAGCCCGATACCATCAAAAACGCCGTCACCGCACGGCTGGTGAAACTCTCAGCAGGCATCCTGACCGACAGCGCCCCAAGCGTTGCTGAGGACATGCAGCAGCTCGGCCAGAAGGTCAAAGAAGACGTCATGGGCAAAAAAGGCGAACCAGCGCCGGAAGCCGCCACCAATCCCGAGGAAAAAGCAAAGTCGGATAAACAGAATTTCCTCGCCGCCATTCTCATCCGGCCGGATTTCGCGGCCCTGAGCGATACCGACCGCAAGAAACTGCGTCAAATCATGGACGATGTGCCCCCCATCGCCGTTACCGATAAAACCAGCCCTTCCAACCTTCCCTCGCAGGAAGCCGCCAATCGCCTCATCAACATCGTACGCCTGCACAAGCAGCTGGAATACAAGAAACTTACCACCAAGCCGGACCCCAACAACCCCGCCCCGGCGGAACCCACCCTGCCCGATGAGCCGGAGCTGAACCAGCTGGAAGAAAAGTTGATTTACATTTTTAACAAAACCAGCCATACATCGCCCGCGACAAGCGAGGGAACGCCTGCCGTTTCCGCCCCTCCGCCCATTGCCGGCACCAACGAATGATGCAAACCGAACCAGACATCCAGCACGAGACCGACGCTTTTCGCGATGAATGCGGCGTCTACGGCGTGTTTCGTCACGACGACGCCAGCGCCCATGTCGCGCTGGGCCTGCACGCGCTTCAACATCGCGGGCAGGAAGCTGCCGGCATCGTGGCCTGCACGCGTGAGGGCAAATTCACCAACCTGAAGGCCCTTGGTCTGGTCGGCGATAATTTCACTAACGAATCCATGATGGCGCAGCTGCGCGGCGATGCCGCCATCGGCCATGTGCGCTATTCCACCACCGGCGAAACGGTGCTCCGGAACGTGCAGCCCATCTATGCCGAACTCGCCCTCGGCGGCTTTGCCATCGCCCATAACGGCAACCTTACCAACGGCACCCTGCTGCGCAATCAATTGATTGAGACGGGAAGCATCTTCCAGTCCACCATGGATTCCGAAGTGCTCATTCACCTGGTTGCCACCAGCAAGAAAACCTCGCTGAAGGACCGCCTGGTCGAAACCCTGCTCAAGGTAGAAGGCGCTTATTCGCTCGTCTGCCTCACTCCCATCTCCATGATCGGCGTGCGCGACCCGCACGGCGTGCGTCCCCTCGTGCTCGGTCAACTGGACGGCGCCTATATCCTGTCATCCGAAACATGCGGTTTGGACATCATCGGCGCGCGCAAGATCCGTGATGTCAAACCGGGTGAGCTGGTCGTCATCGACGACAAGGGCGTGCATTCCAGCTTTCCTTTCACGCAGGTGGGCTCCCGCCAGTGCGTGTTCGAATACATCTACTTCGCCCGCCCCGATTCGGTGATGGACGATAAAAGCGTCTATGCATCCCGCAAGATGATCGGCGCGGAACTGGCGCGTGAAAACCCCGTCGATGCCGATGTGGTCGTCCCTGTGCCGGATTCCGGCGTGCCCGCCGCCATCGGCTATGCCGATGCCTCCGGCATCCCGTTCGATCTCGGCATCATCCGTAACCACTATGTCGGCCGCACCTTCATCGAACCCACGCAGCAGGTGCGCAACCTTGGCGTCAAGCTCAAGCACAATGCCAACCCCGCCAGCATCGCAGGCAAGCGGGTGATATTGGTGGATGATTCCATCGTGCGCGGCACCACCAGCAAAAAGATCGTCGCCATGGTGCGCGAGGCCGGTGCGAAGGAAGTGCACATGCGCATCGCCAGCCCGCCGACGACGCACCCGTGCTTCTATGGCGTCAACACCCCCACGCGCGAGGAGCTGATGGCTGCCAATTACACCGTGGAACAGATGCGCCAGATGATCGGCGTGGACTCGCTCGCCTTCCTCTCCATCGACGGCCTCTACCGCGCCATGGGCGAAGCGAAGCGCAACAATGATGGCCCGCAATATTGCGACGCCTGCTTCACCGGTGATTACGCCATCCGCCTGACCGATTTTGAAAAAGGCCTGGCCGGCAATAATTGCGGCGACTCCCCCGAGGTCATCGCCAAACGCAGCGCGGCCAAACGTGCTTAAAGGCCGCATCATCCTCGTCACCGGCGCCTCGCGTGGGCTGGGCTTTGAAATCGCCAAAGCCTGCGGCGAACAGGGCGCGCATGTAGTGGCCATCGCCCGCACCAAAAAGGAACTGGAGAAACTGGACGATGCCATCCAGGCCGCAGGCGGTGAAGCCGCCACGCTGGTGCCGATGGACATCACCCAGTTCGCGCTGATCGACCAGCTCGGCGCGCAGTTGTTTGAACGTTTCGGCAGGCTGGACGGCTTCGTCGCCAACGCCGCCTGCATGCACTCCTTGGCGCCTGCGCACCACATCCCGCCCGCGCATTGGGAACGCACGATGAACACCAACCTCACCGCCAACATGCGCTTCATCCGCAGCCTTGATCCCCTTCTGCGCAAGTCCGAAGCGGGCCGCGCCATCTTCGTCACCTGCAGCCTGGCGCGGGACGATGCCTTCTGGGGCACCTACGCCAGCAGCAAAAAAGGCCTGGAAGCGCTGGCCATGAGCTATGCATCCGAAACCGAGAAATACCCGCTGCGAGTCTCCCTCATCGACCCCGGCCCCCTGGGCACCGGCCTGCATCAAGTCGCCTTCCCTGGCATCGGGCTGGACACCCTGCCCCACCCATCCAGCGCTGTACCCAAATTCCTGGAAGCGCTAGCATAACGGCTGGAGAGAATACCTCATGGCCGTCTACACCCCTGTCAGCAAAGCCGAAGCCCAACACCTGCTGAAACACTATACCATCGGCAGCTTGCAATTGATCGAGGACATCGCCCAGGGCATCGAGAATTCCAATTTCTACCTCACCACCGATACCGGCCGTTACGTCCTCACCCTGTTCGAGAAACGCATCCAGCCCGCCGAACTTCCCTTCTTCATGGAGGTCATGCAGGGCTTCGCCGGCCAGAACCTCCCGGTGCCACGCCCCGAACAATCGGACAACGGCACCCCCATCCATCAGCTCAACGGCAAAGCCACCTGCATCGTCAACTGCCTGCCAGGCAGCGATATCAAAAGCCTGGACGATATTACACCCGCGCACATGGCCGAGCTTGGCGTCACACTCGCCAAGCTCCACCTCGCAGGCCAGAAGCTCCCGCAACTCAACCGCGCGAACGACCTCAGCCTCTCCGGCTGGCAACAACTCGCCGAAAACCTTCTACCCCATGCCGACAGCATCATCCCCGGCCTCAACGTCATGCTCCGGCTGGAACTCTCTTTCCTGCAGCAGCACTGGCCGCAAAACCTCACCAGCGCAATCATCCATGCCGACCTGTTCATCGACAACATCCTGTGGCAGGGCAACCGCATCTCCGGCATCATCGACTGGTACTTTGCCTGCCGCGACAGCTGCCTCTACGATCTGGCAATCGTTTTCAACGCCTGGTGCTTCGATGGCAACCACCGCTACATGCCCGCGCGCGGTGATGCGCTGATGCAGGCCTACCGCGCCGCTGGCCCCTTGCCGGAAACCGAATGGCAACATTTCAACACCATTTGCCGCGGCGCGGCCCTGCGCTTCCTCCTTACCCGCGCCTATGACTGGCTGCACACGCCCGCAGGCGTGCTGGTCACCAAAAAAGACCCCATCGAATACTGGCTGAAATGGAAACACTATGCAGAGCGCTGACATCGTCCACATCTTCACCGATGGCGCCTGCAAGGGCAATCCCGGCCCTGGCGGCTGGGGCGCTGTGCTGGTTTTTGGCGAGCATCGCAAAGCCCTGAGTGGCGGCGAGAAGGACACCACCAACAACCGCATGGAACTCATGGCCGCCATCGAAGGTTTGAAAGCCCTCAAACGCGACTGCACTGTCATCCTGACGACCGACAGCCAGTACGTACGCAAGGGCATCACCGAATGGGTGCATGGCTGGCAGAAGAACGGCTGGAGAACCGCCGACAAAAAACCCGTGAAAAACGCCGACCTCTGGCAATTACTGCTGGAAGAAACCAAACGTCACCGCATCACCTGGGAATGGGTGAAAGGCCATAGCGGCCATCCAGAAAACGAGGAGGCAGACATGCTGGCCTCCAACGCCGCCGAGGATTTCGGCAAAAAAAGCCAATAAAAAAGGGCGGTGCCGAAGCACCGCCCCAAAAGCCTGGAGGGCTTTACCTCTAAAGAGGCTGTTATGCGCGTTGGATATCGTCCGTTTGTACGTTCAACGCTTGTGCCACAACCGGCACGGTCTGGAAGACGTTGCTGGCAACGTCGTAAAGAGCCGTACCCGTGGGAATGGTGATGTCATGGCCGAACACGGAAACCGTAAGGTCATGCTCATAACTGGCCGCCTGAACCGGTGCGGTGATACGCCCATCGGTCAAGCTCCAGCCCGGCTGAATGGCGTTCACATGGTCCACAATTTGCTGGGCATAGCTGTGGCCGGCAATCGGGTCATGCGTCAAGATGGCGGCAAGCGCCGTTACATCCACCTGGCCGTCAGCGGTCAGCGCCAAGCGCTCATTCACGCCGCTGGCGGAAAGAATGTAATTCACATTGGAGGCAAGCCAACTGAACGCAGCCTGTTTGGCATCTGTATCCAGCGCCACCAGCGTGGCAGCAGCGACTTCCGGCTCTGCTGCGGGCGCAGCTTCACGGCCGGTATATTCGCTAGCCAGCGAAGGATTGACCGGCAGCAGCTGAATGGCAAGCTTCACCGCGTCGCTATCCATGGAAATGAAACCACGGTTTGCCAGATCCTGGAAATAGGCCGTCACAGCTTCCGTCGTCGGCACCACGCGACCGTCTGCCACTTGGGCAAAAATACCATCATTGCCGAGGAACACGCGGTCGCGCAGATGAATGCCCATACGGTCAAGCGCCGCATCCAGCTGTACCTTTTGATCCAGCGAGGCAGCATAGCTGGCCGGCAGATCGCCACGCAGCAGCGAGCCCTCCGGCAGCGTGTTCAGCATCTGCTGTCGTAGGGCGTCATTTTCCTGCCAGAAGCGGGCATACCAGCCATCGCGACCGGAAGCCGTCAGGCCGTTGTCAATCTGGTCGCCAAACAGGAAATAGCTGAGCGGATAAGTGGAATGATCAATCGTCGGATCATTCGGGTTCAGCGTCGGAATGGTGGCCACCGGAGGAGTGTGCGAAAGACCATATTGCGCCACTTGCGTCATATAGGCAGCAAACTGCGCATAGGCAGCCTCTTCATTCGCGCCCTGATAAAACTCGAGCGGCGGCACCAGCATGTTCACCGGCACACCTGCATCCAGCGAGGCATCCACCAGCGGCTTGGTCGCGATATCGCCCGGAAACACGGCCTGATCCCACGACAACCCGTTGCCGGTAATATGGCCGTTGATGTCATAAGGAGGCGTAACGGCATATTCCGCCTGGAACATCAGACGCCCCTGCTCGGCATAGGCCAGAATGGCCTGGCGGGTCGGATCATTCTCCGGCAGATAATGGAACACACTCTCCATGCCGTGCATCTGGAAGCTGGCGGGCGGCAGGCCGCTATCGGCGCGCTCGGCATCCGCCGTCTGCATGGTGCGTAGCATGATGTCGGCC